>NZ_NCSR01000023.1:0-62936 GCF_002105485.1 Leifsonia sp. NCR5 | reverse complement strand
CAGCAATGACGCTCGCATCGCCCCATCCCCCCGTGCCGTACGACCCCGCCCTGGTGCCCGGCCTCACCGCGTTCCTCGACCTGGTGGAGCGCACCCCGTTGCGGGCGGACACGATCCTCGCCAACCGCGCACACTTCGCCACGATCATCCCGCCGATCGAGCAGCAGGTCGCCGGGCGCGCCGTCACCGCGGAGAACGCCGTCATCCCCGGCCCTGCCGGTGCTCCGGACATCGAGATCACCATCGTGCGTCCCGTGCGGCAGGCTCCGGATGCGCCGGGCGTGCTGAGCATCCACGGCGGCGGGCAGGTGCTCGGCACCCGCTTCTTCGGCACGGGAGAGCTGATCGAGCTCGCGGAGCAGTACGGCGCCGTCGGCGTGGCCGTGGAGTACCGGCTGTCGCCCGAGCATCCCGGGACGGCGGCGGGAGAGGACTGCTACGCCGGGCTGCTCTGGCTGGCCGCGAACGCCGCGGACCTCGGCGTCGACCCCGAGCGCCTCCTCGTGTCCGGGGCGAGCGCGGGAGGCGGCCTGTCCGCGGCCGTCGCGCTGATGGCGAGGGACAGGAACGGCCCACGCCTGGCCGGGCAGCTCCTCAACTGCCCGATGCTCAACGACCGCAACGAGACCGTCTCCGCCAGGCAGTACGACGGGATCGGCGCGTGGGACCGCAACAACAACGACACGGCCTGGGATGCGATCCTCGGCTCCGACCGCTTCACCGACGCCGTCTCCCCGTACGCCGCCCCGTCCCGCGCCACCGACCTGTCCCGCCTGCCTCCCGCATACATCGAGGTCGGCGCGGCCGAGGTGTTCCGCGACGAGTCCATCGAATACGCGGGCAGGACCTGGGCGGCGGGCGGCCAGGCCGAACTGCACGTCTGGTCCGGCGCGTACCACGGCTTCTCCGGCTTCTCCCCGGACGCCATCGTATCGAAGGCCGCCATCGCCGCCAGGGACAGCTGGCTGCGCCGCACCCTGCGCCTGCCCCGCTCGTGACGGCGTCGCGCCCGTGACAGCGTCCAGCGCGGTCGCTCCCGTGATGAGCGTGCGCCGCAGCATCCTGGTGCTCGGCCTGCTCGAAGCGTTCGGTCCGCTGTCGATGGACCTCTATCTTCCTGAGCTGCCCCAGCTGGCCGCATCGCTCGGCACCAGCGACGCGCTCGCCCAGGCGACGATGTCGGTGTGCATGGTCGGACTCGGCGTCGGCCAGCTGGTGGCCGGTCCGCTCAGCGACCGGTACGGCCGCCGTCGTCCGCTGCTGGTCGGGGTCGCGCTGTTCACGCTGCTCTCGCTGGCGTGCGTGCTCGCGCCGAACATCCAGGTGCTGCTCGTCGCCCGGCTGCTGCAGGGGCTCGCCGGCTCGGCCGGGCTGGTGATCACAATGGCGGTCGCGCGCGACATGTACAGCGGCGTCGACCTGTCGCGGATGCTGTCGCTGCTCGCGGTGGTCAGCGCATCCGCGCCGATCGTGGCGCCGGTCGTCGGCGGAACGCTCGCGCTCGTCATGGACTGGCGCGGGATCTTCCTGGTGCTGACCGGGATCGGCCTCGCCCTGTTCGTCATCGCGCTCACCGGCCTGAAGGAGTCGCTGCCGCCCGGGATGCGGCACAGCGGTGGGCTGCGGACCACCGGCGGCCACCTGCGCGAGCTGTTCCGCGACCGGCTGTTCGTCGTGATCGTGATCGCCGCGGCGGCGGGAGGGGCGGCGTTCTTCGCCTACCTGTCGATGTCGAGCTTCGTGCTGCAGGACCAGTTCGGCCTGAGCCCGCAGCTGTTCAGCCTGTTCTTCGCGATCAACGCGCTCGCCAACCTGCTCGGCGCTCAGGTCAGCCGGCTGCTGGTCCGCCGCGTCGGACCGGGCAGGATGTACCTGATCGGCCAACTCGCGACGGCGGCGGCCGCCCTCCTGCTGCTGGCGTCGGTGCTGCTCGGCTGGGGGCCGGCCGGTGTGCTGTCCTCGCTGGCCCTGTTCCTGTTCTCGTCGGGTGTCGGCGGCCCGAACGGCACGACGCTCGCCCTCGGCGCCCACTCCGCCAGGGCGGGGACGGCCGCCGCCGTGCTCGGCACGGTCACGTTCACGGTCGGGCCGATCGTCGGGCCGTTCGCCTCGCTCGGCGGTTCGACCGCGCTGGCGATGGCGCTCACCATCGCCATCGCCGCCACGATCGCCGGGCTACTCGCCTGGGCCGTCGTACCGCGCCTGGCCGGGATGCGGGTCAGCCGCGCGCCTTCTCCGCTCACTCCCCCGCGAGGATGAACGCCGCGGCCTTCTCGCCGATCAGCACGCTCGGCGCGTTGGTGTTCCCCGTCGTCACCCGCGGCATGATCGACGCGTCCGCCACCCGCAGCCCGTGCACGCCGTGGACGCGCAGCCGCGGGCTCACCACGGCCTGCGCATCCACCCCCATCGCGCACGTCCCCACCTGGTGGTGGTAGGTGACGGCGGTGGAGCGGACGTAGTCGACGAGGTCGTCCCCGTCACCCACCTCCGGCCCGGGATAGAGCTCGGTCGCACCCCAGTCCGCGAGCGCCGGACGCGTGCCGATGCTGCGGCACTGGCGCACAGACGCCACGAGCGAGGCGACGTCGTCCGGGTGACCGAGCGCATCCAGGTCGATGAGCAGCGGGTCGTGCGGGCCCGGACCGGACAGGGTGACGCTGCCGCGCGCCTTCGGGGAGACGATGCCCGCCATCAGGCTGAACCCGTCGGCCGGGCCGGTCATGCCGTCCTGGTACATCGGGACGGAGAAGTGGATGGGCTGGGTGTCCGGTACCTCGAGCTCGGGGTCGGATTTCCAGAACAGGTGGGACTGGGTCACCGAGACGCCGGGGCGGGGAGCCCCAACCTCGCGCTCCGTGGCGAAGATCACCGGGGAGAGCAGGTGGTCGTGCAGGTTCTTGCCGACCCCCGGCAGGTCGACGAGCGACGGGATCCCGACCGCCGTCAGCTCGTCCGCCGGGCCGATCCCCGACCGCAGCAGGATGCGCGGGGAGTCGAGCGCGCCGGCGCACAGCACCACCTCGTCGGCGCGCACTTGGTGCAGTTCACCGTCCTGCTCGAACTCGACGCCGACCACGCTCGGGACGCCGTCGTCCCCCTGCTCGGTGAGCAGACGGTGCACCCAGCATCCTGTGCGCACATCCACCCGGTCGCGCACCGGTTTGAGGTACGCCAGGTAGGTGTTCAGGCGATGGCCGTCGCGCACGGTGATCTGCTGCTGGGAGACGCCGTCGAGGTGGTCGCCGTTGTAGTCCGGATTGTGTTCGAGCCCCTCCTCCACCGCGGCATCCACGATGGACTGCTGGATGGGGTCGAGCGCGTAGTCGTCCGTCACGTCGAGCAGGCCGTCTGCACCGTGCAGCTCGGATGCTCCCCCGGAGTGCCGCTCGATGGCGCGGTAGACGGGCAGCACGTCCCTCCACGCCCAGCCGTCGTTGCCGAGCGACTCCCAGTGGTCGAAGTCTGCGGGGGCGCAGCGCACCCAGATCATCGCGTTGAGCGAGTGCGAGCCTCCGAGCACCTTGCCGCGCGGCAGGTGCAGCCTGCGTCCGGCCGCGTGCTCCTGCGGCACCGTGAAGTAGTCCCAGTCGTCTGCGCTGTGCCAGAGTTCGCCCATCCTGGACGGGTCGTGGATGGCGGGGTTGGTGTCCTCGCCGCCCGCCTCCAGCACGGTCACGGCCACACCGGCGTCCGCGAGCCGTCTGGCCACCACGGAACCGGCAGAACCCGCACCGATGACGATCACGCTGCGCGGCACCTCCGCCGCTGCGTCCGCCGACACCGCCGCTGCGGTCGCCGCTGCCTTCGCATCCACTGTCTCCGCCACAGGTCCTCCCCTTCGAGTCCCCCCGAGGTTCGCACGCCGCGCCCGCCCGGCGGAACGTCCGTCCTCCGACCATTCGCTCGCAGACAACGGCCGTGCCCCACCGGTCAAGACAGCGCACGACTCCCCCGCGGATACTGCTTGCGTGGGCGTCCGTCAGCGGAGTCCGCCCGTCTCGTCCGGCTACGCAAAGGAGCACGAAAGTGGCCACCAAACTGTTCATCGACGGCGAGTGGACGGAAGCGTCCGGCGGCGCCATCGCCACCGTCGACCCCGCCACCGAGCAGGTCATCGAGGAGGTCGGCACCGCATCCAGGGCCGACGTGGATGCGGCGGTCGCCTCCGCGCGCGCCGCCCTCGGCACGGCGGAGTGGGCCGGGCTCCTGCCCGTCCAGCGCGCTGCGCTGCTGTTCCGGCTCGCCGACCTGATCGACGAGCACCACGACGAGCTCGCCGCGCTGGAGACCCGCGACCAGGGGCAGCCGCTCGGCATCTCCAAGATGGTGTCCGTGACCGGCGCCGCCGAGCACTTCCGCTACTACGCGGGCTGGGTCACGAAGATCCAGGGCACAGTCAACCCGGTGTCGTTCCCGGACACCCTGCACTACACGCGGCGCGAGCCGGTCGGCGTCAACGCGCTGGTCACCCCGTGGAACTTCCCGCTGATGATCCTCGCCTGGAAGCTCGCCCCTGCGCTCGCGACCGGCAACACCGTCGTCATCAAGCCGAGCGAGGTCACGCCGCTCACGACCATCCGGCTGGTGCAGCTGTGCGCAGAGGCCGGCATCCCGAGCGGTGTGGTGAACCTGGTCACCGGCGACGGCGCGATCGGCGCCATGCTCAGCGAGCACATGGACGTCGACCACCTCTCGTACACCGGCTCCACCGCCGTCGGCCGCATCATCACGCGGGCGAGCGCGGACTCGAACCTCAAGAGGCTCACGCTGGAGCTCGGCGGCAAGGCGCCGTCGATCATCGCGGCGGACGCCGACATCGACGCGGCCGTCGGCGGCAACATCGCGGGCAGCATCCTGAACTCCGGGCAGGTCTGCGCCGCGTACACGCGGTTCTACGTCGACAAGAAGCGCGAGGCGGAGTTCGTCGAGAAGCTCGCGGGCGGCGTGGCCGGTCTGCGCCTCGGCAACGGCCTCGACGAGGGCGTCGACCTCGGCCCGCTCGTCTCCGCCAAGCACCTCGGCCACGTGGAACGTCTGGTCGAGATCGGGCGGCAGCAGGGGGCGGAACTGGTCACCGGCGGCACGCGCGCCGACCGCGACGGCTACTTCTTCACCCCGACCGTGTTCGCCGGCGTCACCGACGAGATGACGATCATGCACGACGAGATCTTCGGTCCTGTCCTGTCGATCACGAGCTACGAGGACGAGGACGAGCTCGACGCGATCATCGCCCGCGCCAACGACACCGAGTACGGCCTCGCCGCGACCATCTGGACCAAGGACATCGCCACCTCCCAGCGCCTCGCCAACGGCATCAAGGCCGGTGCGGTGTTCGTGAACATGCCGTCCATCCCCGACATGGCAGCGCCGTGGGGCGGATACAAGGCCAGCGGCTGGGGCCGCGAGATGGGCCCGTGGGCGATCGACGCGTACACCGAGACCAAGTCGGTCTGGCTGCACTACTGAGCGACGAACACAAACGGCCGCGATCTCCCGAGGGGGTCGCGGCCGTTTCGTCGTGCGCCGTCACTCGTAGATGCGCGCGAGCTCCCGTTCGATCGGGACGATGACCTCGGGGTTCTCCTCCGCCTTCGCGCCTGGCACATACCGCACCGCGTGCAGCACCCCGCTGAACGGGAACGACCTCCGCTGCTCGTACACGTCCCAGTCGACCGGGCCGCCGCGGTCCACGCCGACGCTGATGCCGGTGAACGGCGCCATCCCGACCAGCTGAAGCACCGGCCCGAGCTCTGCCACCCTCTCGCCGCCCGCCTCCACGCCGATCAGCCACCGGATGCCCGGCACGGCCTCGAAGCGCAGGGTCACGTCCCGGCCACCCAGCGCAGCGACCGGCACTGTCACCCTGTGCATCCGGCCGTACTCGTTGTACGCGAGCGTCAGTCGCCCGTCGGAGACCTGCAGCGCGTATCCGCCGCCCTGGTCGCCGTGCGCGACCAGCGTGCCCTCTCCCGAGGCCAGGTCGGCGCGCACCTCCACGTCGAAGCTGCGCAGCTTGGTCAGCTTGCTCGCCCGGAACCGCTCCAGCGTCGGGGTGCCGGGATAGAGCGTGACCGGCCGTTCCAGCTCGAGTTCGGTCGACGGCCGGTGCGTGAACAGCGAGCCGTCGTCGCCGAGCGGGAACACCGTGTTGCTCCACGCTGACGCACGCCACTTCCCGGCCAGCTCGGCCACCCGCTCCGGATGCTCCCCCGCCAGATCCACGCGTTCGGTGGGGTCGTCCGCGAGGTCGTACAGCCGCCACTCGGCGTCGGTGAACGCGTCGGTCCAGCGGTGATCCGTGACGATCTTCCACCGGCCGCTCACGAAGGCGCGGTTGCCGGCGAACTCCGAGTACTGCTCCGTGCGGGGCGCCGGAGCGTCCGCATCCCGCAGCACCTCGTCGAACGGGACGCCGTCCACCTCTTTCGCCGGGAGCCCGGTGCGCGAGGCGAGCGGTTTGACGCCCGCCAGCGACAGCAGGGTCTGCCCGAGATCGGTCACGAAGGTGTACTGGTCGCGCACGCCGTCGTCACCCGCGTCGCGCGGCAGTCCGGCCGGCCAGGAGACCACGAGCGGGACGCGGATGCCGCCCTCGTACGTCGCCCCCTTGTAGAGCCGGAACGGGGTGTTCGACGCGTACGCCCATCCGGCCGGGTAGTGCGCGAACACGCGGGGGCCGCCGATCAGCGACGGGTCGCGGTCGACGTCGCGCTCCCAGTCGGCGGGCAGTCCGGCGAGCTGCACGAACTGGCTGAAGTAGCTGCGTGTGCCCTCCGCACCTCCCTCGCCCGTGCCCCCGTTGTCGGAGGCGACCACGATGATCGTGTTCTCGTACTCTCCGCTCTCGCGCAGCGCATCCACGAGTCTCGCGAGGTTCTGGTCGACGTTGTCGACGGCGGCCGCGTACACCTCCATGTAGCGGGCGAACAGCGCGCGCTGCTCGTCGCCGAGGTCGTCCCACGCCGTGACGGGAGCGAGCGGTTCCTCGTTGCGCGGGGCAGGCACCGTCTGCGGCGGGAACAGCCCGTCCCGCACCTGCCGGGCGAACCGCTCCGACCGGATGTGGTCCCAGCCGCGCTCGTACGCCCCGCGGTACTTCTCGATGTCCGCCGCCTTCGCCTGGATCGGCCCGTGCACGGCGTGATGCGCGAAATAGAGGAAGAACGGCTTGTCCGCGTCGTTGGCGCGCAGGCCGCGGATCATGCCGACGGCGCGGTCGGTGAGGTCGTCGGTCAGGTAGTAGTCGTCCGGGAACTCGTCGACGGTCACCGGGCTGTTGTCGCTCACCAGCCGGTGCGGGTGGAACAGCGTCGTGAAGCCGTCCATCGAGCCGTAGTACCGGTCGAAGCCGCGCTGCAGCGGCCAGGAGGCTTTGTCTGCGCCGTCGTGCATCTTCGACTCGGTGGTGAGGTGCCACTTGCCCACCATGAACGTGGCGTACCCGGATGCGCGGAACGACTCCGCGATGGTCGGGACGTCGTCCGCGATCTCCATCACGTAGCCCGGGAACCCCGGATCGGCGTGCACCACGGAGGCGAAGCCCGCCCTGTGCGGGTTGAGCCCGGTGAGCAGCGCGGCGCGCGCCGGGGAGCACACCGGCGTCGAGTGGTAGTTGGTGAACCGGTAGCCGGACTCGGCGAGCTGCTGCACGGCCGGGGTGTCGATCTCGCTGCCGAACGGCGACAGGTCGCTGAACCCGAGGTCGTCGAGCAGCACCACGATCACGTTCGGCGCACCCTCCCGCGCGCGGACGCGCGGCGGCCACGACGGGATGGATGCGCTCGCCACCTCGGCGACGAACCCGCCGAACCCCTCGTAGCCCCTGCTGTCCGCCGGCGCCCCGTTCGCGCCTGCCCCGGTCCCGCTCGCGCCGCTCACGCCGCCTGCTCGCGCAGCTTCAGCCACGCCGCCCGGCGCTCCGCCTGCCCGGCAGGGTCCGCGACCGGCGACGCCATCAGCAGCCGCTTGCTGTACGGGTGCTGCGGGTCGCGCGTGACCTGCTCGCCGTCGCCCGTCTCGACGATCTCGCCGCGGTACATCACAGCGACGCGGTGGCAGATCCTGCGCACCACCCCGAGGTCGTGCGAGACGAACAGGTAGGAGACGCCGGTGTCGCGCTGCAGCTCGATGAACAGGTCGATGATGGTCGCCTGAGTGGTGAGGTCGAGTGCGCTCACCGGTTCGTCGCAGACGATCAGGCGCGGCTTGCGCACCAGCGCGCGGGCGATGGCGATGCGCTGCCGCTGCCCGCCGGAGAACTCCTTCGGGTAGCGGTCGATCACCGTCGACGGCAGCTTGACCCTGTCGAGCATCTCCGAGACGGCCGCCCGCGCATCCCGCCGGCCGGTGCCCGCCGTCGTCAGCGGCTCCGCGAGGATGTCCCCGATGGTCATGGCCGGGTTGAGCGAGCCGTACGGGTCCTGGAAGACCACCTGGATGCTCGACGCGAGCGCCCTCCGCTTCGCGCCCTTCAGCCGGGTGATGTCCTCGCCGTCGAACCGGATGCTTCCGCTCGCGACGGGCACGAGGCCGAGGATCGCCTTGCCGAGGGTGGACTTGCCGGAGCCGGACTCCCCCACCAGGCCGACGCACTCTCCCGCGCCCACATCGATGGAGACCTCTTTCAGGGCGCGGAACGTCCCGCGCCGGGTGCCGTAGTCGACCACGACGTTGGAGGCGCTGAGCAAGGGGGTGTTCATGCGAGGACCGCCTTCCGCGGTTCGGTGGGTTCTGTCGGCCCGCTCGATGCGGCGAGAGACGCATCCAGTTCCGACCGGCTGGCCGCGCCGTCGAGCGAGGCGGCGATCAGCTCGGCCGTGTACGGGTCGGCCGGCTGCGAGAAGATGCGCTCCACCGTGCCGACCTCCACGATGCCGCCGTCGCGCATCACCACGACGCGGTCGCAGATGTCGGCGACGACGCCGAAGTTGTGGGTCACGATCACGAGCGCCATCCGGTACTCCTGCTGCAGTTCGCGCAGCAGTTCGAGAACCTCGGCCTGCACGGTCACGTCGAGCGCCGTGGTCGGCTCGTCGGCGACGAGCACCGACGGCTTCCCGGCGATGGCCCCGGCGATCAGCACGCGCTGGGCCATTCCACCGGAGAGCTGGTGCGGGTACGACTTCATCACCCTGACAGGGTCGACGATGCCGACCCTGTCGAGCATCGCCAGAGCCCGGGCTGCGGCGTCCGCCTTCGACAGCTTGTGCACCGAGCGCAGCGGCTCGGTGAGCTGGTAGCCGATCGTGTACGAGGGGTCGAGGTTCGACATCGGCTCCTGCGGTATGTACCCCACCTCGTGGCCGAGCAGTTTCTGCCTGTCGGCGTGCGCCATCCTGGTCACGTCGGCCCCGCCGATCCAGAGGGCGTCGGCCGTGTACTCGCCGCCGGCCGGCAGCAGGTCGAGGATCGAGAACACCGTCTGCGACTTGCCGGAGCCGGACTCGCCGACGATGCCGAGCACCTCGCCGGGGGCGACGTCGAGGGTGATGCCGTGCACCACCTCCACGGTCCCGCCCTCCGGCGTCACGTAGTTCACCCGCAGGTTCTGCAGCTGTACAGCGGAGTCGACGGACTTGTGGGCGACGGAGCCCGTCGACGCGGTGACGACCGCCGGCTCTGCACCGGATCGCCGTACGCGCCGCGAGGCCTTCCTGCGCCGCCCGATCGGAGTGCGCACGCTCACCACGTCGGCGAGCGTCGAGCCGAGCACCGCCAGCGCCGCGATGGTGATGCCGAGGGCCAGCGACGGCCAGAGCAGCAGCAGAGGGGTGGTCAGCATCGTGCGGAAGCCCTCGTTCATCATCGCGCCCCAGCCGGGCGTCTTCGCCCCGCCGATGCCGAGGAACTGGAGGCCCGCCTGCATGCCCATCGCCATCCCGGCGGTCAGCGCGGTCTGGATGATGACCGGGGCGTATACCGCCTTGACGATGTGCTTCGCCATGATCCTGGCGTTGCCGAGGCCGGAGACCTTGGCGGCATCCACGTACGGCTCGTTGCGCACCGCCAGCACGGTGGAGCGGGTGAGGCGGAAGTAGCCGGGCGCCATGAAGACGCCGAGCGTCGCCATCAGCACGGTGAAGTCGTTGCGCGTCCCCGCCGCGACGATCAGCAGGATGATCATGGCCGGGATGGCCTGCAGGGCGTCGCTCACCCAGGTGGCCGCCCTGTCGAAGAAGCGTCCGTAGTATCCGGCGGCCAGGCCGGCGGGAACGCCGACGACGACCGCGACCACGATGGTCACGAAGGCGCCCCACAGGGTCGACTGCGTTCCCCAGATGAGGCGGCTCAGCACATCCCGGCCCGCGCTGTCCCCGCCCAGTGGATGCGCGGGGCTCGGCGGCGCCTTCGTCAGCGCGAGGTCGACGAAGTTCGGGTCGTGCGGCGCGAGCAGCGGAGCGAAGAACGCGACGAGCACCACGAGCACCAGCACGGCGAACGAGATCGCACCGGCCGGTCGCTTGATGAAGCGGGCGAAGGTGGAGCCGCGACGCCCGGCGCGCGGGTCGATGATCACGTCGGTCGGAGTCGTCATTGCACCCTCGCTTTCGGGTTGATCCAGCCGAGCGCCACGTCGAGGACGAAGTTCACGATCACCACGAAGATGACCGTGACGACCGTGATGCCGAGCAGGATGGGGATGTCGCCGTTCTGCGACGAACCGCTGGTGAGCGCTCCGATGCCCGGCAGGGAGAAGATCTGCTCCACCACGATGGCGCCGCCGAGGAGGCCGACGAACATCAGCGCGAGCACGGTGAGGGATGCCGGAGCCGCGTTCCTGATCAGGTGCACGACCACGCGACGCTGGGACAGGCCGCGGCTGCGCAGGGTGCGCACGTAGTCCTGGTTGTTCGCGGAGATGATCGCGTTGCGCAGCTGCTCGGCGATCATCACGATGGCGCCGAGCGAGAGGGCGATGGACGGCAGGGTGATCGAGCGCAGCCACCCGTCGATGCTCTGCGACGGCTGCACGTAGCCGACGGCGGGGAACCAGTGCAGGTTCACCGCGAACCAGATCACCAGCACGAGGCTCACCCAGAAACCGGGGAGCGCGAACAGGATCACCGAGGCCGCCTTGATCACCTTGTCCAGCACGGAGCCGGGCCGGAGCCCGGCCAGCACGCCGAACAGGGCACCGAACACGGCGGACAGCAGGGTGGCCGCCGTCACCACGGAGAGGGTGACGGGGAGCTTGATCGCGATCTGCGCGTTCACAGGCTGGAAGTTGCGCCAGGACGTTCCGAAGTCGCCGACGATCGCGTGCGAGCCCCACTCCCAGAACTGCACGAGGAGCGGGCGGTCCGTACCGATCTTCGCAGCGAGCGCGGCCTGCTGCGCGGGCGTCGCCGACGAGCCGAGGAGCCCCGCCGTCGGATCGCCGATGGCGGCGTGGGCGAGGAAGAACGTGCCTGTCGCCACGACGAGCAGGAGGATCACGCCGGAGACGAGCCTCTTGACCGTGAATCTGATCATGTCTTGTCCTGTCGGAGACGGGGAGGGAGTGGAGCGGGAAGTGGGATGAAACGGGATGGCGGGCCGCGCTCTCACGCGGCCCGCCTGGGGTGCGTCAGCCCTTGGCGGTGATCTGGCGCAGGGTGGGGAACATCATGCCGGTCACCGGGGTGATCGAGATGTTCGAGGTGGAGACGTAGCTGTTGTTCGCCTGGTACCAGACGTCGAACCACGCCTTGCCGGTCACGAGCGTGTTCAGCTTCTCGATCTCGGCGGTCTGCTTGCTCGGGTCGGCGGAGAGGACCTTCTCGACCTGTGCCTGCACATCCGGGAACTTCTCGACCTGCGGGGTCGGGTTGAACCACTGCGGCAGGTTGATCATGCGCTGCACCGTCGCGACCGGGTTCGAGTCCATCGCGAGGAAGGAGACGAACATCGGGTAGGTCGGCGCGTTCTTCTGGTAGTCCATGTACTGCATGTCGTCCCAGGTGACTGTGATGCCGAGCTGGCCGAAGGTCTGGTCGACGACCGGCTGCCAGACCTGGAAGACCTGGGACATCGGCATGTGCAGGTCGAACCCGTCGGCGTATCCGGCGTCGGCGAGAAGCGACTTGGCCTTGGCGATGGAGAACTTGTACTCGCTGTTCAGGCTCTTCACGTTGCCCGGCGTGCCGTCGGGGAACACCTGGTTGGACACCGCTCCTGCTCCGCTGCCGACCGACTTCAGGATGCTCGCACCGTCGAACGCGTAGTTCAGCGCCTGGCGCACCTTCTCGTTGCCGAGGGGCTTGAACTTCTCCCCCGCACGGTCGGTGAACTGCAGACCGACCCAGCCGGAGACCTTGGCCGCGACGTTCCAGTTGTTCTCCTTGGCCTGCTTGAGAGCCGTATCGTCGGCGTAGTTCACGTTGATCTGACCGGAGGCCATCGCGTTGTCGCGGGCCGTCGCATCCTGGATCGGGTAGATCGCCAGCGGGTCGAACGGGAACTGCTTCGCGTCCCAGTGGTTCGCGACCTTCTTGAAGTGGTACTCGGATCCGGCGACGCTCGAGGTCTCGAGCGTGTACGGGCCGGAGCCCTCCGGGGTCTTCGCGAGCGTGCCGGCCGCGATGGCCTTGGGCGCCATCATCCAGCTGCGGCCGATGCCCATGAAGTAGAGCAGGGTGTCGTCGCGCTTGGTGAGGTCGATCTCCAGGGTCTTGTCGTCGACGGCCACGAACTTCGCGACGTTCTCGTACGCCTCGCCGGAGCGCGCGCCCTTCTTGAGGTAGTCGAGGCTCTTCACCGCTGCTGCCGCGTCGAAGGCCTCCCCGTCGCTGAACTTCACGCCGGTGCGGAGGGTCATGGTGACCTTCAGGAAGTCGTCGGAGACCTTCCAGGAGGTGGCGAGGGCCGGCGTGGGCTTGCCGTCGCCGTCGACGCTGACCAGCGGGTCGTAGACCGCCGACAGGTACGGGCCGTCGAAGCCGATGTCGGCGAGCGACGGATCCCAGCTGGTCACATCGGCGAAGTTCCCGATGTTGAGCGGGCCACCGGATGCGCCGGTCGTGGCCTTGGTGTCGCTTCCCCCTGAGCCGCATGCGGTCAACGCAAGCGCGGTCACGGCGGCGACGGCCACCGCGATCATTGCTTTCTTCATGTCTTCTTCTCTCGGTTGGCAAGGCAGGAGCTAAAACATCAATCGAACGCTGCGCAGGCGTACGACACAGCAGTTACTGATCCGGTCGTCAACCGAGGTTGGCTACACATCGCTGTGTCGTGGCGGTAATTCTACAGTTGTTGACAAGAAAAACAACCTGTGGAGAAAAACGGGGTGAGACGAGCTTTCCACGACTCGGCCGCTCCGCGAAATCGCCAAGATGTACGGGATGATATACGATTCACCCGAGGCTGCTCCGGCGGCCAGAACCTCCGACGACGAAGGGACCATCCGGTGCTCGAAGACTCGACCATCCACTCGATCGCG
Organism: Leifsonia sp. NCR5; assembly: GCF_002105485.1. Taxonomy (NCBI): domain Bacteria; kingdom Bacillati; phylum Actinomycetota; class Actinomycetes; order Micrococcales; family Microbacteriaceae; genus Leifsonia; species Leifsonia sp. NCR5. The sequence continues at coordinate 49,516 of NZ_NCSR01000023.1, read as the reverse complement.
GACGAACTGGCGGCCGCAGAACGCGACCGCAGCACCGTGCCGCTGCTCACCGCCCGCCATCCGGAGATGAACGTCGAGGACTCGTACGCGGTCCAGAACGTCTGGAAGGAACGCGGCATCGCCGCTGGACGCAGACTGGTCGGCCACAAGATCGGCCTCACCTCCAAGGTGATGCAGCAGGCGACCGGGATCACCGAGCCCGACTACGGCGTCATCTTCGACGACATGGTCTTCGAGACCGGTTCCGTCATCCCGTTCGACGCGTACTCCAACGTGCGCATCGAGGTCGAGCTGGCGTTCGTGCTCGGCGAGAGCCTCACCGGCCCGGACTGCACGCTCTACGACGTTCTCGACGCGACGAAGTACGTCGTCCCCGCGCTCGAGATCCTCAGCTCCCGCATCGAGATGGCAGGGCGCACGATCGTCGACACCATCTCGGACAACGCCGCGATGGGCGGCATGGTCGTCGGCGGCCGACCCGTGGCCGTGGATGCTGTCGACCTGCGCTGGGTGTCCGCCCTCCTCTACCGCAACGAGACCATCGAGGAGTCCGGCGTCGCCGCCGCCGTCCTCAACCACCCGGCCTCCGGCGTCGCGTGGCTCGCGAACAAGCTCGCGGCCCACGGCACCACCCTCGAAGCCGGCGAGATCGTCCTCGCCGGCTCGTTCACCCGCCCGATGTGGGTGGAACGCAGCGACACCGTCCACGCAGACTACGGAACCCTGGGAGCCATCACATGCCGATTCGCCTAGAACCAACGCCGACGCTCGCCGACCGGCTGCGCACAGCATCCCGTCCCCAGTTCGGCATCTGGTCGTGCTCCGGCAGCGCGCTCGTCGCCGAGATCTGCGCGGGGGCCGGGCTGGATGTCGTGCTCATCGACGGGGAGCACTCCCCCGTCGGCCTCGAGTCGATCCTCGCGCAGCTGCAGGCCGTCGCCGCGTATCCGGTGACGCCGCTGGTGCGCGCGCCGATCGGCGACACGGTGATCGTCAAGCAGCTGCTCGACCTCGGGGCGCAGAACCTGCTCATCCCGATGGTGAACAGCGCGGAGCAGGCTGCCGAGATGGTCGCCGCCGTCCGCTACCCGCCGGCGGGCGTCCGCGGCGTCGGCAGCGCCCTCGCCCGCTCCGCCCGGTGGAGCAGGATCGACGACTACCTCTCCCGGGCCGACGGCCTGGTCTCCCTGTACGTGCAGATCGAGACGGTGGATGGGCTGGCGAACGTCGACGAGATCGCAGCGGTCGACGGCGTCGACGGCCTCCTGGTCGGTCCGGCCGATCTCGCGGCGTCGATGGGACTCCTCGGCCAGCAGACGCATCCCGACGTCGTCGCCGCGGTCGAGACGGCCATCGCGGCAGGCACGGCGGCGGGCAAGCCGGTCGGTGTGAACGCGTTCGACCCGGTCGCCGCCGACCGCTATCTCGCCGCCGGTGCGCGCTGGGTGCTGGTCGGCGCCGATGTCGCCCTGCTGGCGCGCGCCTCGGAGGCGCTGGCCGATCGCTTCATCGGCGGCGGTTCCGATGTCGCGCCCGCGAGCTACTGATGCGCGCTGGCGCACGCCTCACGGATCGTATACAATCTCAGATACAGTCCCCGATGACGAGGAGAACCACCCCGTGAGCGACATCAGCCTCCCCGGCAAGATCATCGCCGTGCACCTGAACTACCGTTCGCGTGCCGCGCAGCGAGGTCGCACACCCGCCACTCCGTCCTACTTCCTCAAGCCGGCCTCCTCCATCGCCGCCTCCGGCTCCGAGCTGGAACGCCCGGCGGGAACCGAACTCCTCGCCTTCGAGGGCGAGATCGCGCTCATCATCGGCCGACCGACCCGCCGCGTCTCGCCCGAGGACGGCTGGGCGGCCGTCTCCGGCGTCACCGCGGCGAACGACTTCGGCGTCTACGACCTGCGCGCGGCGGACAAGGGCTCCAACGTCCGCTCCAAAGGCGGCGACGGCTTCACACCCATCGGCCCCCGCATCATCCCGGCGGACGCCGTCTCCCCCGACGCCCTCCGCGTGCGCACCTGGCTGAACGGCGAACTCGTGCAGGAGGGGACGACGGACGACCTGCTCTTCCCGTTCGGTCAGCTCGTCGCCGACCTCTCCCAGCTGCTCACTCTGGAGCCGGGAGACATCATCCTCACCGGCACCCCGGCAGGCTCGTCCGTCACGCAGCCGGGCGACCTGGTCGAGGTCGAGGTCGACGCGCCGACGGCCCCGGATGCGCCGAGCACCGGCCGCCTCGCCACCCGCATCACCGAGGGCACCGTCCCGTTCGGCGACTTCGGCACCAAGCCCGCCGTGGACGACTTCCAGCGGTCGGAGGCCTGGGGCACTCCTCCCGCCCCCGCGGCTCCCGGATTCGAGTTGACCGACACCGTGCGCGCCCAGCTGCTCTCCGTCTCCACCGCCACCCTCAGCTCCCAGCTGCGGAAGCGCGGCCTGAACAACGTCTCGATCGACGGCCTCAACTCCACCCGGCCGGACACCAAGCTGGTCGGCCGCGCCAAGACGCTCCGCTACCTGCCGAACCGCGAAGACCTCTTCGCAGCGCACGGAGGCGGATACAACGCCCAGAAGCGCGCCTTCGACGCCCTCGGCCCCGGCGACGTGCTCGTCATCGAGGCCCGCGGCGAGCGCGGCAGCGGCACCGTCGGCGACGTGCTCGCCCTGCGGGCGCAGGTCGCCGGCGCTGCGGGCATCGTCACGGACGGAGGCGTGCGCGACCTCGCGATCGTCGCCGCGCTCGACATCCCCACCTACCACGCGGGCGGTCACCCGGCCGTCCTCGGCCGCAAGCACGTGCCGTGGGATGCGGACATCACCGTCGCCTGCGGCGGCGCGGCCGTGCAGCCGGGCGACGTGATCGTCGGCGACGCCGACGGCCTGCTCGTCATCCCGACCGCCCTGGTCGAGGAGGTCGTGGCCGACGCGCTCGAACAGGAGCGCGAAGAGGAGTTCATCGCCGAGCAGGTCGCTGCCGGCGCGACGATCGACGGTCTGTTCCCGATGAACGCCGAATGGAAGGACAGGTACCGCGTGTGGCTGACACAGCAGTAGGAACCGCGAAGACGGCGACGCCGAGCAAATCCCAACTCGCATACGACTGGATCAGGGAGCGCATCGACGACGGCAGGTACGTGTCCGGATTCCGGCTCGTGCTCGGCCAGATCGCCGGGGAGCTCGGCATCAGCGTCGTGCCCGTCCGCGAGGCGATCCGCCGGCTGGAGGCGGAAGGGCTGGTGACGTTCGAGAAGAACGTCGGCGCCCAGGTCGCCCTGCTGCACGACACCGAGTACACGTACACGATGGAGACGCTCGCCCTGGTCGAGGGCGCAGCGACCCAGATGTCCGCTCCCCTGCTGAACGGCGACCACCTGCACAGGGCCCGGTCGATCAACCGCGAGATGATCGCGTGCCTCGACGACTTCATCCCGCACCGGTTCACGGAGCTGAACCTGGAGTTCCACTCCGTCCTGTTCGAGGAGTGTCCGAACCCGCACATCCTGGATCTGGTGCACCGCGGCTGGAACCGGCTGAAGGTGCTGCGCGACTCCACCTTCAGCTTCGTTCCCGGCCGTGCCCGCGAATCCGTCGAGGAGCACGAGCAGATCCTGAAGCTCATCGAGCGGGGGGCCGAGCCTCTCGACATCGAGCTGGCTGCCCGCCGCCACCGCCTCGCGACCCTGGATGCGTTCCACGCCTATCAGGACGAGCACAAGCACCCGCAGCACTGAGACCACTACACATCAATTCACCGACCGCCGAAGGAGGCGTGCGCCCATGACGCAGCACTACATTCCGGAGAATCTGCCAGACAGCATCCAGCACTTCATCGACGGCGCCTTCGTCGACAGCGTTTCCGGCGCGACGTTCGACGTGCTCGACCCTGTGTCGAACGAGACCTACGTCACCGCCGCGGCCGGCCAGAAGGAGGACATCGACCTCGCCGTCGCCGCCGCCACCCGCGCCTTCAAAGAAGGCCCGTGGCCGCGGATGAAGCCGCGCGAGCGCGCCCGCATCCTGAACCGCGTCGCCGACGCCGTCGAAGCGCAGGATGCACGCCTCGCCGAACTGGAGACCTTCGACACCGGCCTCCCGATCACCCAGGCGCTCGGCCAGGCGCAGCGCGCTGCGGAGAATTTCCGGTTCTTCGCCGACCTGATCGTCGCCCAGGCCGACGACGCGTTCAAGGTGCCCGGCTCGCAGCTCAACTACGTCAACCGCAAGCCGATCGGCGTCGCCGGGCTCATCACGCCGTGGAACACGCCGTTCATGCTGGAGAGCTGGAAGCTCGCCCCCGCGCTCGCCTCCGGCTGCACGGTCGTGCTCAAGCCCGCGGAGTTCACGCCGCTCTCCGCCAGCCTGTGGGCGCAGATCTTCCGCGACGCCGGGGTGCCGGACGGCGTGTTCAACCTCGTCAACGGCCTCGGGGAGGAGGCGGGAGACGCGCTGGTCAAGCATCCGGATGTCCCGCTCATCTCGTTCACGGGTGAGAGCCGCACCGGCCAGCTGATCTTCGGCAACGCCGCTCCCTTTCTTAAAGGCCTGTCGATGGAGCTCGGCGGAAAGTCACCGGCCGTCGTCTTCGCCGACGCCGACCTGGACGCCGCGATCGACTCCACCCTGTTCGGCGTGTTCTCGCTGAACGGCGAGCGCTGCACGGCGGGCAGCCGCATCCTGGTCGAGCGCAGCGTCTACGACGACTTCTGCGCCCGCTACGCCGCCCGCGCCAAGAACATCGTCGTCGGAGACCCGCACGACCCGAAGACCGAGGTGGGCGCGCTCGTGCACCCCGAGCACTACGACAAGGTGATGAGCTACGTCGAGCTGGGCAAGCAGGAGGGCCGGCTCCTCGCCGGAGGCGGCCGTCCGGAGGGCATCGACCACGGCAATTATGTGGCGCCCACCGTGTTCGCCGATGTCGCACCGGATGCGCGGATCTTCCAGGAGGAGATCTTCGGCCCCGTCGTCGCCATCACGCCGTTCGACTCCGACGAGGAGGCCCTCGAGCTCGCCAACGGCGTCCGCTACGGCCTCGCCGCATACATCTGGACCAGCGACCTGAAGCGCGCGCACACCTTCGCCCAGAACGTCGAGGCCGGGATGGTGTGGCTCAACTCGCACAACGTCCGCGACCTGCGCACCCCGTTCGGCGGCGTCAAGGCGTCCGGGCTCGGTCACGAGGGCGGCTACCGCTCGATCGACTTCTACACCGACCAGCAGGCCGTGCACATCACCCTCGGCCCGGTGCACACCGCACGCTTCGGCGCCAACTGACCTTCACCCCTTACTCCCCCCTCAACGAAGAGAAAGCGATTCACCCCATGACCACCACCGCCATCCCCACCCCGAAGGCGACGCCGCCGGACGTCGTGCGTTGCGCGTACATGGAGCTCGTCGTCACCGACCTGCAGGCCAGCCGCGACTTCTACGTCGACGTGCTCGACCTGGTCGTGACCGAGGAGGACGAGAACGCGGTCTACCTGCGCAGCTTCGAGGAGTTCATCCACCACAACCTGGTGCTCCGCAAGGGACCTGTCGCCGCCGTCGCGGCGTTCGCGTACCGGGTGCGCACCCCGGAAGACCTGGACCGCGCCGTCGAGTTCTACACCGAGCTGGGCTGCCGCGTCGAGCGCAACGCCTCCGGATTCACGAAGGGCGTCGGCGACTCCGTCCGTGTCGAAGACCCGCTCGGCTTCCCGTACGAGTTCTTCTACGACGTGCAGCACGTCGAGCGCCTCGCCTGGCGGTACGACCTCTACACCCCCGGCGCGCTGGTCCGTCTCGACCACTTCAACCAGGTGACCCCCGACGTGCCCCGCGCCGTCAAGTACATGGAGGACCTCGGCTTCCGCGTCACGGAGGACATCCAGGACGAGGCGGGCACCACCTACGCCGCGTGGATGCGCCGCAAGCCCACCGTGCACGACACCGCGATGACGGGCGGCGACGGCCCCCGGATGCACCACGTCGCGTTCGCCACGCACGAGAAGCACAACATCATCGCGATCTGCGACAAGCTCGGCGCCCTCCGCCGCAGCGACGCGATCGAGCGCGGCCCCGGCCGCCACGGCGTCTCCAACGCGTTCTACCTCTACCTGCGCGACCCGGACGGCCACCGCGTCGAGATCTACACCCAGGACTACTACACCGGCGACCCGGACAACCCCGTCGTCACCTGGGACGTGCACGACAACCAGCGCCGCGACTGGTGGGGCAACCCCGTCGTCCCGTCCTGGTACACCGACGCCTCCCCGGTGCTCGACCTCGACGGCAACCCCCAGCCGCTCACCTCCCGCACCGACGACTCCGAGATGGACGTCACCATCGGGGCCGACGGCTTCTCGTACACCCGCAAGGGCGAGGAAACCCAGGGCTTCAAGCTCGGAGCCACCCTCTAACCGCGAGCCCCCTCCCCAAACAATCGAGTCCGAACTTGTTCACGCGACACGCCGGTGTCAGGCGTGAACAACTTCGGACTCGATGTTTTCGGGGGGGGGGGGTCAGAACGCGACGTCGGCCGCCGGAACGACGGCGAACGTCTGGTCGGGGTAGCGCAGCCCGGAGAAGTACCTGTTGGTGTGCGCGATGATCTGCTGGGCCGTCAGTTGCTCGCCGTCCCACTCCGCGTCCGTCGTGGTGTGGGCGTCGCCCACCAGCGTCACGTCGTAGCCGCGGACGGCGGCGGCCTGCGTCGTGGTCCTGATGCAGTAGTCGGACTGTGCGCCGGCGACCACGATGTGGGTCACGTCGAAGCCTTCGAGCAGCTCGTCGAGCCCGGTGTCCGCGAACGCGTCGCGGTACGACTTGCGCACGAGCGGCTCCCCGAGCGCTCTGGTGAGCCCCTCCGCGAGTCCCCAGCCTTCACTGTCCTGCGGGAAGTCGTGCTCGTCCTGCACCCAGATGATCGGCACCCGCTCGTCCCTCGCCCGATCGACCAGTGCGGCCGTGCGGCTGACGACGCCCTCTGCGTCGAAGCACTCCGCGAGCACCCCCCGCTGCAGGTCGATGACGATGAGGACGGTGGGGTTCACAGATGAGCGCACCCCCTCATCTTGCCGCACGGCACCGACACCCGCCCTCAGAAGGTCTCGACGTATTCCTCCCGCTCCCCCAGCTCCGGTCGTGCGCGGAATTCGACCGTCGTCCCCGAGCGATGGAGCTCGAGCACGGTCACCGTGTTCTCCCCCTCCACCAGCAGAGGAGCGGGGACATACAGGGTCCGCTGGGGGCCGATCTCCCAGTAGCGCCCGAGCAGGAAGCCGTTCACCCAGACGAATCCCTTGCCGAAGCCGGGCAGCGCGAGGAAGGCGTCGGCCGGTTCGCCCGCCCCGAGCACGACCCGCGCCGTCGAGAACCCGGCGGCGTCCGCATCCCTGGTCGCTGCGTACGCACAAGCGAAGCCGGCGACCTCGCTCGCCGTCCACTCGTCGAGCGGCAGCGCCCTGGCCGTCCAGCCGTGCACCAGCCTGCGCCCGACCTGCACACCGCCCAGGATGCCCTTCCCCTGCCCGAGCAGAGGCCCGTAGTTGATGCGTCCCTGGTTCTCCACCAGCAGCTGCAGCGCGATCGTCTCGCCTCTGCCCGTCACCGGGACGGATCCGTCGGCGTCGAGCGTGCCGCACGGCACACCGTCCACGAACACCTGGGCCCGGTCGTGCAGCCCGGTGACCGTGATCGCGTTCTCCCCGCGCGGCAGCAGCGGAGAAGCACTGTAGAGCACCATCCCGGAGGCGATCCCCAGCTCGTCGAAGCTCGGCGGCGCTGGGTGCTCGGCGGTCACGGGCGCCGACAGGAGCGCCTCCAGGAGCCCGGCGCCCTTCGTCACCCGCACGCTGCGTCCGGTCAGGATGCGCGGATCGCCGGGCACGGCGGGAACCGGCCTCCCGCTCACGGCCGAGAACCGCTCGCGGAAGGCGTGGAACTTCTCGGTGACCGCCCCGTGCTCCGCGATCGGAGCGTCCGAGTCGTAACTGGTGATCGTCGGCTGCAGCCGTCCATCGTGGTTCGCGCCCGCCCACAGCCCGAAGTTGGTGCCGCCGTGCGCCATGTACAGGCTCACCGAACCCCCCGCCTCCAGGATCTCGTCCAGGGTGGCGTCTGCGCTCGGCACAGAGCGCACGTGGTGCAGCTCGCCCCAGTGGTCGAACCAGCCGTTCCAGAATTCGGCGCAGAGGAACGGCTCCCCGTCGCGCCGTGCGCTGAGCAGAGCGGACGCCTCCCGTGCACGCGACCCGAAGGTCGCCGTGGCCAGCACCCCGGGGATGCTCCCCCCGTCGAGCATGAGGTCGGTCGGCCCGTCGGCGGTGTAGAGGAGTTCCGTCACGCCGCGCTCGGTCAGCGCGTCACGCAGCCAGGTCAGGTATCCCGCGTCGTCGCCGTAGCTGCCGTACTCGTTCTCCACCTGGACGGCCACGATCGGGCCGCCGTTCGACGCCTGCAGCGCCGCGAGGCGCGGGATGAGGTCGTCGAACCAGGTGGACACGGCGGAGAGGAACACGGGCTCCGAGCTGCGTGCCCGCATCCCGATCCTGCCGGTGAGCCAGGCGGGAAGGCCGCCGTTGTCCCACTCGGCGCAGATGTACGGGCCCGGCCGCACGATGACGTCGAGCCCCACCTCCCCGGCCAGCAGGATGAACGCTTCGAGGTCGCGCCAGCCATCGAACGACGACGGCCGATCTGCATGCCGCTGGTGGAAGTTCCACGCGACATAGGTGTCGACGGTGTTCAGCCCGAGCGCCGCGATCCGCTCGAGACGGTCCCGCCACTGCTCGGGATGCACGCGGAAGTAGTGCATCGAGCCGGACAGCACCCTGTGCGGCTCTCCCGCGCGCAGCAGCGTGCCGTCCCGGTAGCTCAGCAGGGCGGTGGTGGCCGTCAGCGTCATTTCACCGCTCCCGCCGTCATGCCGGCACGCCAGAACCGCTGCAGGGCGAGGAACGCCACGATGAGCGGGACGACGGAGACCAGAGAGCCGATCACCACGAGGGGCGGGGGCACAGCGACGTGGCTGGCGTTCCAGCCGACCAGGCCGACCGTGACCGGCTGCATGTGGTCGTCGCCGAGCACCATCGCGGGAAGGAGGTAGTTGTTCCAGATGTCGACGAACTGGAACAGGAAGATCGTCACCAGCGCCGGCAGCATCATCTTCGTGGAGATGGCGCGGAAGATCCGGAACTCGCTCGCGCCGTCCAGGCGACCGGCCTCGATCACCTCGTCCGGCACGGACTGCGCCGCGAACACGCGCGCCAGGTAGACGCCGAACGGGCTGACGATGCTGGGCAGCAGCACCGCGAGCGGGTTGTTGATCAGGTGCACGCCGGAGAACATCAGGTACAGCGGGAGCGTGAACAGGATCTTGGGCACGAGCACGGCCGCGAGGATCACGCCGAACGCCGCTCCCCTGCCGGGGAAGTCATATTTCGCCAGCGCGTATCCGCCCATCGCGGACAGGACGGTGCCGATCGCGGCGCCGACGCCGCAGTAGAGCAGGCTGTTCAGCATCCACTGCCAGAAGATCCCGTCGTTCTGGGCGGTGAGCCTGGCCAGGTTGTCGAACAGGCCGAACCCGTCGAACCAGAGACCGCTGCCGGAGAACTGCTCGCCGAACGGCTTGGTCGCCGCCACCAGCAGCCACCAGAGCGGGAAGAGGAAGTACACGGTGGAGACGGCGAGCAGCACCATCACGACGGTGCGGCTGAGCGGGGAGGTGTCCCTCCTGCTCCTGATGCCGCGAGGGCTGATGGCGGTCACGCCTTGTCTCCTTTGCTGGTGAGACGGAAGAACACGAACGAGATCACGCCGACGAGCACCGCCAGGATGACCGACTGCGCCGCCGCGTACGGATAGTTGCCAGCGCCGACGGCTGCCTGCGCAGACATGATCGGGGTGAACGTGGACGAGACGGACCCGCCGGAGATGGGCTGCAGCACCGTCGGCTCGTTGTAGAGCTGGGCGGACCCGATGATCGAGAACACCGCTGTGAGCACGATCGCGCTGCGCACCATCGGGATCTTCACGCTCCACGCCGTGCGGAATGCCGACGCCCCGTCGAGCTTCGCCGCTTCGAGCACCTCGGCGGGGATCGACTGCAGCGCGGCGTAGATGATGATCATGTTGTATCCGGTCCAGCTCCAGGTGACGATGTTCGCCACCGACCAGAGCACGGTGCCGTCGTCGAAGAACGGCAGCTGGATGCCGAGGGGCTCCAGCAGGTGGTTGATCGGGCTCGACGTCGTCGAGTACATGAACGACCAGACCAGTGCGGCGCTCACGCCGGGGATCGCATACGGGAGGAAGCTCGACAGCCGGAAGAAGCCCTTGGCGCGGGCCGACTTCGAGTCGATCAGCAGCGCAAGGGCCAGCGCGAGACCGAGCATCAGCGGCACCTGCACCACCCCGAACAGGGCCACCCGGCCGAGCGACGCCGTGAAGTCGGGGTCGGAGAACGCGTGCGCGTAGTTCGCGAACGGGTCGAACACCTGCGTCGGCGCCGTCAGCCCCAGTCCGGAGCGCTTCACCGTGAACAGGCTGCTGATGAAGGCATAGACGATCGGCGCGATGTACATGCCCAGGAAGAGCACGAAGAACGGCCCGAGGAACAGCAGCGGCGCCCGCCAGTCGAACGAGCGGCGCCTGCGCGGCGCCCGCCCGGTCGACGGCGCTGCGTCCGCGGTGGTCGCCATGCGCTCGGCGACGGCCAGGTCGGTCACGTTTCCTTCTCTCCGCACACGGGATGCGCGTGCTCGTCCACGGTGGATGCGGCGGCCGCCCGCGTGGTCGGCGCGCCGCATCCACCTGTCACTACTGGGAGACCGTCAGGCCCTGCTTCTTCAGCTCCGCCACCGTCTTCTGCTGCGCTGTCTTCAGCGCGTCGGCGATGGTGCCCTGACCGGCCCAGGCTTTGCCGAGGCCGTCGTCGAGGTCGGCGGCGGTCTTCGTCATCACCGGGCCCCATGTCCAGTCCTGGTTCACTTTCGGCGCCGCCTTCGCGAAGACATCGAAGATCTTCTGGCCGCCGAAGTACGGGTCGGCTTCCGTGAGCGCAGGCAGGTCGGTCAGCGCCGTCGCGGCCGGGTAGAGGCCGGCCTTCTGCACGAGCGTCGCGTACGTGTCCTTGTCCGTGCTCAGCCAGTGCGCGAACTCCCAGGCCGCCTTCGGCGTCTTGCAGCCCTTCAGCACGGCGGTCGCGGAGCCTCCCGCGTTGCCGACCTGGTCGTCCCCCGCCTTCCACTGCGGCATCGGCGCGACGGCCCACTTGCCCGAGCCGTTCGCCGCACCGCCCTTGATGACCCCCGCCTGCCAGACGGCCCCGACGACGGTGGCGATGCTGCCGTCGCCGAGGCCCGTGTACCAGGCCTGGTCGTACATCGGGGCGCTGCTGATCAGTCCTTCGGTGACGAGCCCCTGCCAGTAGTCGGCCACCTCCGCGTTGGCGTCGGAGGCCATCGAGACCTTCCACGCGTCACCGTCGACGCTGAACCACTTCGCGCCGGTCTGCCAGGCGAGCCCGGCGTAGTCGTAGTCGAGGTATGGGGACGAGATGAACTTCTTCGGGTCGGAGGCGTGGATCTTCTCCGCGTCCGCCTTGTACTCGTCCCAGGTGGCCGGGGCGGAGAGGCCGAGCGAGTCGAACAGCTCCTTGTTGTAGAACAGGCCCATCGGCCCCGTGTCGACCGGGGCGCCGTAGACCGCGTCGCCGATGCTCACCGAGCTCCATGCGGCGGGCTGGAAGTCCTTTTTGTCATCGTTCGCATACTGCGAGACGTCGTCGAGTGCCCCCTGCGCCGCGAAGCTCGGCAGGGTCTCGTATCCCACCTGCGCGAGACACGGGGCGTTGTTCGCGGTGACCGCGTTGAGCATCTTCTGGTAGCCGCCCTTCGAGCCGGGCTGCACCTCCTGATACGTCACCGTCACGTCCTTGTGCGATGCGTTGAATGCCTTGACGGCGTCGGCGTATCCAGGGGCCCAGCCCCAGAACGTGACCTTCGCCGTGCTCGGCTCGGTGGATCCTGCGCTGCCGGAACACCCGGCGAGCGACATCAGGCCGAGCGCAACCGCCCCCGCCGCGCCCGCCATGCGGATTGCTGCTGACTTCTTCACTGCCTCTCCTTTGATCACAGGAACCCGAGAGCGGGTTCGAGATGCGAGTGTCGCACAGAATTGATAGCGATAACAACTTGTCAATCCAAATTGATCGAAACGGCCGGAAATCTGCGCGAACACGCACATGCGCCCGCTATCATCGAGACCATGAGCAACACCGAGCTCCGGGACGCGGCGGCGAAGCCACCCGGCATGACCGACGTCGCGCGCGTGGCCGGCGTCTCCGCCCAGACGGTCTCCCGCGCCCTCAGCGGTCACCCCAACGTGCAGGAGAAGACCCGTGCGCGGGTGCTCGCCGCCGTCGAGCAACTCGGTTATCGCAAGAACAACGCGGCGCGCATCCTGTCGTCCGGGCACAGCAGGACCATCGGCATCGTGCTGCTGCAGACCAACTCGTACTCGCGCACGGCCGTCACGGCGGGTGTCGAGCAGGCGGCCCGCGAGGCCGGCTACGCCGTGAGTGCCGCCACCAGTCCGTCGCTCGAACCGGTCGCGATCGAGGAGGCCATGTCCCGGCTCGCCGAGCAGAGCGTCGAGGGCATCATCCTCGCGCTCCCGCTCATCCAGGTGACCAAGGGCATCGAAGAGCTCACCAAGGACATCCCCACCATCACGATCGACGGTTCGCGCACCTCCTCCACCGAGGTGGTCGCCGTCGATCAGTCGCAGGCGGCGAAGCTCGCCACGCAGCACCTGCTCGACCTCGGCCACGAAACGGTCTGGCATGTCTCCGGCCCCGCCGAGTGGCTGGATGCGGTGAGCAGGAGCGAAGGCTGGCGGACCACCCTGGAAGCAGCGGGCATCGCTCCCCCTCCCGAGCTGAAGGGCGACTGGTCGCCGGCATCCGGATACCAGAACGGCCTCATCCTCGGCCGCATCCCGGATGTGACGGCGGTGTTCGTCTCGAGCGACGAGATGGCGTTCGGCGTGATCAGGGCCTTCCACGAGCTGGGCAAGCGCATCCCGGAGGACGTGTCCGTGGTCGGCGTCGACGACATCGCCCTCGCCGAGTACTGCTCCCCGTCGCTCACCACGGTGGCCCAGCCGTTCTCCGAGATGGCCCGCCTCGCGGTCTCCCACCTGCTGCGTTACATCGCCGACCCCGGCACCACACTCGCCCCCGCCTCCGTCGAGCCCCGCCTCATCGTTCGCGCGTCCACCGGTCCGGCCCCTGCCCGCCCCTGACCGTCACTCGCCCGAGGCGGCGAGTCCCGCCGAATCCCAACGAAAAACCCTGGGCCCGACCCCCGCCCGACCGCTAGAGTGCGGATCGTGAGGATGCGACGGGCGGGTGCTCTGATCGGTGCCGCGGTGGCGGTGGCCACCCTGGTGGGGTGCACGGCGAGCGGCGGGGGCGGAGACCCGGCGCACACGCCGGCGGCCCCGGCCGGCCTGAGCACGGATCCGGGAGCGGACGCCGGTGTGCCCATCGCGCAGGGTGCCGTCACCGCCGCGATCGACCGGCTCCCCGCGCTCGCGTCGTCGATCCTGACGCAGACCGGCGTGCCCGGCATCGCCGTCGGCGTCACCTATCAGGGCAGGACCGTCTTCGCGAAGGGCTTCGGCGTCCGCGAGGTCGGCAAGCCGGGCCCCGTCGACGCGGACACGGTGTTCCAGCTCGCGTCGCTGTCGAAGCCCATCGGCGCCACGGTCATCGCCGACGAGGTCGGCAAGGGCACCGTCGCCTGGAACACCCCGGTGACGGCCAACCTCCCGTCGTTCGCGCTCGCCGACCCGTACGTCACGACGCACGCCACCATCGCGGACTTCTACGCGCACCGCTCCGGCCTCCCCGACCACGCCGGCGACGACCTCGAAGAGCTCGGCTACGACCGTGCAGAGGTGCTGTCCCGCCTGCGCTACCTCCCGCTCGAACCGTTCCGCGCCCAGTGGACGTACACCAACTTCGGCATCACCGCCGCCGCCCAGTCCGTCGCCGATGCCGCAGGAACCGACTGGGAGACGCTCTCGCAGCGCGACCTCTACGGACCGCTCGGGATGACGGCCACCAGTTCGCGCTTCTCCGACTACATCGCGAGGCCCGACCGCGCGGTGCCGCACGTGCTGGTCGACGGCCAGTACGAGGCCAAGTACCAGCGCGAGCCGGATGCGCAGTCCCCGGCCGGCGGCGTCAGCTCCTCCGTCACCGACCTCACCAAGTGGATGGCGATGGTCATCGACGACGGACGGTACGGCGGCCACGAGATCGTCGACGGCAAAGCACTGCTGCCGGCCATCTCCCCACAGATCATCACGGGCCCGGTCGCCAACGCCGAGACCCGCCCCGGCCAGTACGGCTACGGCTTCAACGTCGGCGTCGCCGCCTCCGGCCGCACCACGGTGAGCCACTCCGGCGCGTTCCAGCTCGGCGCGGGGACCACGTTCGTCACGCTCCCCTCCGCCGACCTCGGCATCGTCGTCCTGGTGAACGCGGCGGCCAACGGCACGGCGGAGACGTTGGCGATGCAGTTCCTCGACCTCGTGCAGTACGGCGCGCCGCGCACCGACTGGGCGAAGCTGTACAGCAACGCCTTCGCCCACATGGACGAACCCGTCGGCACCCTGGTCGGCCAGTCGCCTCCCACCTCTCCTGTCCCGTCCGCACCGCTCAGCTCGTTCGTCGGCACATACCAGAACCCGTACACCGGCCCGGCGACGGTCGCGGACACCGGCGGCACGCTCACCATCACGCTCGGCCCGAAGAACACCGTGTACACGCTGAAGCACTGGACGGGAGACGAGTTCGTCACGCCGCTCGACAGCGAGAACGCGCCGCCCGGCTCCCTCTCCGCGATCACGTTCTCCCCGCCGTCGGACGGTCGCAGCGCCTCGTTCGTGTTCGAGTACTACAACACGGAGAAGGTCGGCACCTTCACCGGCTGACCGGATGCGCGAGCGGCCTGTCGCGCCCGACGGCGCGGGCACCCGGCGGTTTCGGCCCCCAGGGGGCAGGATGGAGTCGTGGAACCCCTCGAAGTGGTGGCTGCCGTCCTCGTGCGCGACGGGCGTGTGCTGGCGTGCCGCCGCGCCCCCGGCAAAGACGCCGCAGGACTCTGGGAGTTCCCCGGCGGCAAGGTCGAGCAGGGCGAGACCCCGGAGACCGCGCTGGTGCGCGAGATCCGCGAAGAGCTCGGCGTCGGCATCCTGGTCGGCGAGCTGGTCGACCGCAGTGTCACGGAGGCGGGCGGACGCTCGATCGACCTGGCCTGCTACCGCGCGGAACTCACCGGTGAGCTGCCGACGCGCAGCACGGACCACGACGCGCTCCTCTGGGTGCGCACCACCGAGCTGGCGGCGCTGGAGTGGGCGGCGGCCGACGTGCCAGCCGTCCGGGTGCTCACGGCATGAGGGCGATGGTCTACGACCGCTTCGGCGGTCCTGTCGAGGTGCGCGACGTCCCCGACCCGGTGGCTCCGGAGGGTGGCGCGGTGATCCGGGTGGGGGCATCCGGTCTCTGCCGCAGCGACTGGCACGCCTGGGCCGGCCACGACGACACCGTCCACCTGCCGCACGTCCCCGGCCACGAGTTCGCGGGGACCATCGCAGCGCTCGGCGACGGCGTGACGGGCTGGCGGGTCGGAGACAGGGTGACCGCGCCGTTCGTCAACGGCTGCGGCGCATGCTCCTGGTGCGCATCCGGCCAGTCGCAGGTCTGCCCGGACCAGACCCAGCCCGGCTTCACGCACTGGGGCTCGCACGCGGAACTGGTCGCGATTCGCGCCGCAGACCTCAACCTGGTCGCCGTGCCGGACAGTCTCGACGACGACGCGGCGGCCAGCCTCGGCTGCCGCTTCGCCACCGCATACCGTGCCGTCCGGATGCGCACGGCCGTGCGTCCCGGCGAGTGGGTCGCGGTCTACGGCGCTGGCGGCGTCGGCCTGAGCGCCGTGATGATCGCGGCCGCTCTCGGCGCCAGAGTGGTCGCGGTCGACCGCAACCCGGCCGCGCTCGACCTCGCCGCCCGCCTCGGCGCAGAGCACGTCGTGCTCGCGGACCCATCCACTCCGGCCGCCATCGCCGACCTCACCGGAGGAGGCGCCGACGTGAGCATCGACGCCGTCGGCTCGTCCACCACCAGCACGGACGCCGTCCTGTCGCTGCGTCGCCGCGGCCGCCACGTGCAGGTCGGCCTGCTCTCCGCCGACCAGCTCCCCATCCTCCCCCTCGACCGCGTGCTCGCCTGGGAGCTCGACATCCTCGGCAGCCACGGGATGTCCGCCGCCGACTACCCGGGGATGCTCGACCTCGTCGCCTCCGGAGCCCTCCGCCCGCAAGCCCTGCTCTCCGGCGCCGTCAGCCTGGAGACCGGCGCGGCGATGCTCCCCGATGCGGAGACGGCGTCGCCGACGGGCATCACGGTGGTCCACCCGGCCTGAGCGCGCTCTCCTCCCGGAAACCCGGCATGATGGCCCTATGCGCCTCGCCGATTTCACCCCGCCAGACACCCAGGCCGCCCGCGCCGCGTACGAGTTCGCCGCAGAGCGGCAGACGCCGGCGCTGCTGAACCACTGCATCCGGTCGTGGCTGTGGGCGCTCGGTTTCGCCGAGCTGGACGGCGCGGACGACATCGACCACGAGCTGCTCTACGTCGCGGCGCTGCTGCACGACCTCGGGCTGGTCGAGGAGTTCGACAACGTCACGCTCAGCTACGAGGACGCCGGCGGGCACGTCGCCGCCGCGCTCACCGCCGGCGCAGGCTGGCCCGCCGAGCGCCGCACCCGCGTGCACGAGGTGATCGTGCGCCACAACTGGCCGACCGTGGATCCAGCACTGGATGCGGAGGGCCATCTGCTCGAGATCGCCACCGGCCTCGACATCTCCGGCGTACGCGCCGACCTGCTTCCTCTGGCCTTCCGGGAGGAGGTGCTCGCCGCATACCCGCGGCTCAGCATCGCCGCCGAGTTCGGAGCGTGCGTGACGGACCAGGCCGCGCGCAAGCCGACGACGCAGGCGGCCAGGATCGTCGCGAACGGCGTCGTGCGGAAGCTGGCGGAGAACCCGCTGGAGGCACTGGGCGCCTAGCGGCCGAACAGGGCGAGCAGCCTCGCGCCGAGACCTCGCCGTTTCGGCGGCGCATCCTCGTGAGCGACCGGCACCGTGTCCAGGAATGAGACGCCGCACTGCGGGCACTCCACGATCAGCTCGTGCACCGCGAGACCTGCGCCGTAGTACGGGTTCCGCACCACGTGCGCCTCAGCACCGCACGATGGACAGGTCGCCCGTGCTCCCCCGCTGCCGTCCTGCATGGTTCCATTGTGCGCCACGCCAGGCGGGCGGCCGCACGCCACCCGGCGCGCTGGCCATCCGGTCAGCCGAGCGTGAGGACGATCGCCTGGTCTTTCCTCGCCGGCGTTCCTTCAGCGGGGTCCACCGCCTTCACCGTCAGGCTGGATGCGTCTTTCCCGTTCCCGCCGCCGTTGCCGTTGCCGTTGCCGCCACCGGCATCCGGCTTCTTCACGCTCACGTTGGTGAACCCGGCCGCGGCCAGCGCCGCCTTCGCCGCACTCTCCGACTGACCGATCAGGCCACCCGGGATGGTCGCGGACTGCCCGTTGCTGATCTGCACCGTCACCGAACTGCCCTTGTTGACGGAGGATCCTGCTGCAGGATCGGTGCCCGCCGCCGTCCCCGCCGGCTGCGCGGAGTCGACAGGCGTCTGGTCGACCGTCACGTCCAGGCCGAGCCCCGTCAGGAGCGACTGCGCCTCGTCGGGGGTCTTGCCGGACACATCCGGGATCGTCACCTGGTCGCCGTACAGCACGGCGCTGGTCGGCTTGGTGAACGCGTCTCCCCCGTACAGGCTGTCGATCGCCTCGAGGATGGGCTTGGCGACGGAGAACTTCACGTCGCCGCCGCCCACCCCGTTGAAGTCGAGACTGCGCAGCGGGGTAGCCCCTGACACGTTGCCGACCCAGGTCGCCGTCGACACCTTGCTGGTGGAGGTGACGAGCCAGTTCTGCAGCGAGTCGTCCGTCGTGCCCGTCTTGCCCATGATGGGCGTCCCGTCGTACGGGTTGGCGCTGGCCGCCGTGCCGCCGCCGCGCATGACGCCCTGAAGCGCGTAGGTGACTCCGGCCGCGATGTTCGGCTGCAGCCCCTGCGTGCAGGTGGTCGGGCTGACCTTGTGGGCAGAGCCGTCCGCGTTCACGACCTTGTCGATGGCGACCGGCGTGCAGACCGTGCCGTTGTTGGCGATGCCCGCGTACGCGGTCGCCATCGTCAACGGCGACAGGTAGTTGACGCCGAGGATCATCGACGGCACGGACGTCAGCGGGTTGCTCGACGATGCGGGATGTACGCCGAGCGCTTTCGCCGCGTTGAGGATCGAGCAGAGGTCGACCTTGGTCCCCATCTTCGCGAACGCGGTGTTGACCGATTCGGCCGTCGCCGCCATCACCGAGAGCCTGCTGGCCGAGCCTTCGTCGTTGGTGACAGGCCAGTCCGGTCCGTTGATGTCTGCGCAGCTGTTCGTGAACTCGGAGGTCGGGAAGTCGTGCTGGGTGGCGTTGATGGTGTCGTACAGGCTGTTGCCCGCTTCGAGCCACGCCGCCAGGTCGAACGCCTTGAAGGTCGAGCCGGTCTGGAAGCCCTGCGATCCGCCGTACGCCTCGTCGGTGTTGTAGTTCACCGCCGTCGTGCCGTCCTGCGGCTGGTCGGTGTTGTTGAACGCCCGGTTCTCGACCATCGTCACGATCCTGCCCGTGCCGAGCTCCATCGAGACATTGGATGCGCCGAGGTCGATCCCCGCCATCGACGGCGGGATGTATGCGCTGAGCGACTGCTGCGCCACCGCCTGCAGGTCGAGGTTGAGGGTGGCGTAGATCTTCAGCCCACCGCGGTTGAGCGTCGCCCAGCGGTCGTCGGCGGTCGCACCGTATGCCGGGTCGTTGAGCACGACATCCCGCACGTAGTCGCAGAAGAACGCGGCGTTGTACTGCGAGGCGGCCGCGCATCCGGAGGTGGTCGGCGTGATGACGGGCTGCACGGGCGTCTTCTTCGCCGCATCCCGGTCGGCCGCGGTGATCTTGTGGTTGATGGCCATGCGGTCGAGCACGTAGTCGCGCCGCTCCTTGGTGGCCTTGTATCCGTCGGCCGCGCCGTTGTCCTTGTTGTTCGGTTCGTCGATGCGCAGGTTGGCCGGGTTGTTCAGGATGGCGACCAGCGTGGCGGCCTGCGGCAGGCTGAGCTGGGCGGCCGTGGTGTTGAAGTAGTAGTGCGCTGCCGCCTCGATGCCGTACACGGTGCCGCCGAATCCGACGACGTTGAGGTAGCCGAGCAGGATCTGCTCCTTGGTGTACTTCTTCTCCAGCCCGACCGCGTACCGCATCTCCTGCACCTTGCGCTGCAGGGTGACCCCGGCGGCGTCGGTGTAGCAGGCCTGCAGCTTCTTCGCGTCGGTGAGCGCGTCACAGCGTTCCACCTCGACGTTCTTGACGTACTGCTGCGTGATCGACGACCCGCCCTGGACCGAACTCCCGCTGACGGTCGACAGCGCCCCGCGCACGGTCCCGAGCAGGTCGACGGCACCCTCGGAGTAGAACCGCGGGTCCTCGGCGGCGACGGTGGCGTCCTTGACGGTCTGCGCCACATCCTTCCAGCCGACGTCCTGCCTGTTCTGCGCATAGAACGAGGCGATCGGGACATCCGCCCCGCCCTTCTTGGCGTACACCGTGGTGTTCTGCGCGAACGGCTGGATCTCCAGGTTCGACGGCAGCGCCTCGAACGCACTGGACGCGGCAGCCGCCGTCTGGCCGACTCCCAGGAATCCGGGCATGACGAACACCGAACTCAGCACGGCCGCGATGAGCGCGACCACCCCGAACTGCGCGATCAGCCCCGCCCGCGACCTCGCCGGCAGGATCTCATAGCCCCGCAACGGATCGAACCGCCGCGAGAGCGCGACGAACCACGGCCGGTCACGGAACTGCGGGCGGGAAGACATCCACCCAGCGTTTCACCGCAACACTCAGAAACCACTGACGCACGGCAGCGAACCCTGTCCGTCCTTTCAGACGCGCGGGGCGGGGCACTCAGGTTGGGACGGTTCCCTCGGCGTCGGCCTGCCGCGCCAGCGCCGCCGTCTGGTGTCTGTGCCCCACCAGCTCGTACCCCACCACCACGACAGCAGGCGAAAGCGTGATCAGCACCAGGCTCACCCCGATCGGTCCCCCCATCGCCGCCACAGCGACAGAGGCGGCGAGCATCCCGACCGTCCCGGCGAACAGCCAGACGTGGAACGGGTCGCCCTCGTGGACGAGATACGTGTAGAGCAGGAAGAGCACGATCGAGAACAGCAGAACGGGCAGGGCAACACTGAGGACGGCGCCTGTCTCACCGATCGCCGCCTCACCCTCCACCACGTACGCGACGACGTGCAGCCCGGCGCCCGTCGCTGCGATGGATGCATACAGCACAATGTGGCTATACCCCCAGCCGACCGCGCGCCTTCTGTGCCTTCGCAGGATCGCGGCGGACGGGACGATGAAGTAGGTCCACCACAGTCCGAAGGTGAGTCCGACGCCCGCGACGACGACGAGCACGGCGTCGACGCTCCAGCCCTGCTCGCCCACCAGCGCCGCGACCGAGGTGACGGTGCCGAACAGCACCTCACCGAGGGCGATGATCGTGAGCAGTCCGTACCGTTCGGCGATGTGCCCTGCGTTCCACGGTGTTCCCCGCAGCTTCACCTCTGCGACGATGGGACCGCCGAGCTCGACGATGAACAGCAGCGGGGCAAGGAGGAGGGCGGTGGCGAACGGGACGGAGGCGAACGCCAGCAGCACCCAGCCGAGCTGCGCCGCCGTGACGAATCCCGCATAGGTGAGCGCGACGCTGCGCCGCGCCTCGTCCTGCGCGGCCGCGCGCAGCCACTGCGCGACCATCGCGATCCGCATGACGACATAGCCGGCGACCATCACTCCGTTGTCGAACGCCCTTCCGCTCTCGACGGACGCGAACATCGCCGGAAGCCCGAGCGCGAGCACCACGACGCCGATCATCTGGACCATCGTGGTCACCCGGTAGAACCAGTCGTCGGTGTCGTATGCCGACGCGAACCAGGAGAAGTTGATCCACGCCCAGCAGATCGCGAACATGGCGAACGCGAATGCGGCGACCCCCGGCCCGGCATGCCCGCCGGCCACCAGGTGCGACAGCTGGTCGCCCGCCTGCCCGAACGCGACGACGAACGTCAGGTCGAACAGCAGCTCCAGGGGCGTGGCGGCACGGTGCCGCTCATCCGGGTCGCGGCCCCGCATCCGGAGGAGCCGGTGGCTGAGGCCGGTCGGTGCAGGCTCGGACATGGGCCTATTGTGGCGCGCGACCCCGACTCACGAAAGAGTGGGTGCACTCGAAGGTGAAGTAGACTTCACTCGCTCCATCTCCGAGAGGCCTTCAATGAAGAACCGCACCACATACATCGTCTTCCTGGCCTGCTGCCTGCTCGGGCTCGCGGCCATCGCCGCCTGGGGGAACTCCACGGCCTCCGCCCGCCCGGTCTATCCGTGGCTGCTCGGTGCGATCGTGCTGATCGGCGCCATCGGCACCTTCGCGTTCCGCACTGCGCGGGAGCGAGCGACGCTGGCTGCGGAGGAGGAGAGCGTCGAATCGCACACCGCGCTGCGCGTTCGCGCAGCGGCCTTCGTCGACGCCCTGGTCCTCGCGGTCCTCCTCGGCGCCCTGACGTTCACCGTCGGCTCGGATTGGCCACCCGGCTTTGTGATGCTCGGCTACGTCGTCGCGCTGGTGATCGACGTCTGGGCACGCTCGGCCGTCAGCACGACCAGATACGGAAGTCAGGATGCGGAACAGGATTCGTGAGCACCGCCTCGCGGCCGGACTGACGCAGAGCCAGCTCGCCACGGACTGCGGCGTGTCACGACGCACGATCGTCGCCCTCGAGAACGACACGTTCCAGGCCAGCCTGACGCTCGCATTGAAACTCGCCCGCCGCTTCCATGTCCCCGTCGAAGACATCTTCAGCTTGGACTGATCGCGGTCACCGTCCGGGAAACCGGCTGCTAGCGGCACGTGCTCCAACTGGGATTCACGTGCACGATGAGCTGCTTGCTGCCCGGACATTTCGCGTTGTACGAGAGGGCAACAACACCGGCCGTGATGATCGCGCCGACGACAGTGCGACCACGATGCCGCCGGCGACCAGTGCCGCGAGTGAACGAAAGCTCTTCATGTATTCATCTCCTGTCGGCGGCAACAGTGCCGCTCACACGAAATCTAGCATTAAGAATCTCGGGCGTGTCGAGCGAAGCGCGCAAAAGAGACCGGCCGTCCGTATTGCCCCCAGTTCGAGTGTGGTTGGGGCCGTGACAGCGTGCAAAATCCGAGCGAGTCGCTAGCCTCTGAGTGATTCACAACGGAGGAAGCATGGATTTCGCTGAAGTACTGACCGCAATGGCGCTGAAGGTGAAGAATCAGCGCGACGCGATCCAGACGGAAGAGGCCACCAAGAACGCGTTCGTCATGCCGTTCATCTCGAACGTGCTGGGTTACGACGTGTTCAATCCGCTCGAGGTGGTGCCCGAGTTCACTGCGGATGTCGGCATCAAGAAGGGCGAGAAGATCGACTACGCCATCATGCGTGACGGCGAAGTGCAGATGCTCATCGAATGCAAGAAGTCGAACGAGAGCCTCAAGATCGAGAACGCTTCCCAGCTGTACCGCTATTTCGCCGTCACCAACGCCCGCATCGCGGTGCTCACCAACGGCGAGACCTACCACTTCTACACGGATCTCGACGCACCCAACCGTATGGATGCGAAGCCCTTCCTGGTCCTGGACCTGCTCGACCTCGACGAGACGCTGATCCCCGAGCTGCGGAAGCTCACCAAGGACGCCTTCGACCTCGACTCGATCATCAACGCTGCAGGCGAGCTCAAGTACATCGGCCAGATCAAGCGCGCCCTCGCTTCGCAGTTCCGAGAGGCAGACGACGATTGGACCCGTTTTTTCATCAGCCGCGTCTACGAGGGGGCGATCACTCAGCGCGTGCGCGAGCAGTTCGCGCCGCTCGTCGCGAAGGCGACCAAGCAGTTCCTCAACGATCAGGTGAACGAGCGGCTCAAGACCGCGCTCGGCGGCTCCAACTATGCGCCCATCGAGGCGGCGCCGGAGGATGCCGTGACGAGTCATCCGCCGGCGCAGGAAGACCTCGACAGGGACACCGAGATCGAGACGACCCTCGAAGAGCTCGAGGGTTATCAGATCGTCAAGGCGATCGCCTGCAGTGAGGTGAAGCCGCAGCGGGTGGTGCACAGGGACTCGAAGTCGTATTTCGCCGTCCTGCTCGACGACAACAACCGCAAGCCGATTGCCCGCCTGCACTTCAACGGCAAGGCGAAGAAGTACATCGGACTATTCGACGAGGACAAGAACGAGACGAGGCACGAACTCGCCTCACTCGACGAAATCTACGCCCACGCCGCGCACATCCGTGAGACGGTCAGGCATTTCGCCGACAAGTAGACCGACACACAAAGAGGCGGCGCCCCCTCCCGGGGACGCCGCCTCTCTCACCTCAGCACTGCCGCGGCTACGCCGCCCGCGCCATCCACTCCGCAGCACGCGCACCGGCGGTCACCCGCACGGCGCCGTCCACCGCGTCGACGGTGACGGTGCCGCCGTCGGTCAGCTCGCCGCTCACCATGAGTTCGGCGATCCTGTCGTCGATCTCGCGCTGGATGACCCTGCGCAGGGGGCGGGCGCCGTATTCCGGCTCGTAGCCGGCGTCGGCGATCCATTCCACCGCGGCGTCTGTCGCCTCGAAGCCGATCGAGCGCGCACCGAGGCGGGCGCTCGTCGCCGTAAGGAGGAGGCGCACGATGTCGCGCAGCTGCTCGGCGTCGAGCTTCCTGAACAGCACGATCTCGTCGATCCTGTTGAGGAACTCGGGACGCATCGCCTCGCGCAGTTTGCCCATCACGCGGTCGCGCAGGTCTTTCTCCGACGCGAAACCGGATGCTGAGGCGTCGCCGCCGACCGGCACGAAGCCGAGGGCGCCGCTGCGGGATGCGAGGAACTCCGAGCCGAGGTTGGAGGTCATGATGACCACCGTGTTGCGGAAGTCGACCGTCCTGCCCTGGCCGTCGGTGAGGCGGCCGTCGTCGAGCACCTGCAGCAGCAGGTTGAACACGTCGGGATGCGCCTTCTCGATCTCGTCGAACAGCACGACAGAGTACGGGTTGCGGCGCACACGCTCGGTGAGCTGACCTGCCTCGTCGTATCCGACGTATCCGGGAGGGGCACCGACCAGACGGGCGACCGTGTGGCGTTCGCCGAACTCGCTCATGTCGAAGCGGAGCATCGCCTTCTCGTCACCGAACAGGGAGGCGGCGAGCGCCTTCGCGAGTTCGGTCTTGCCGACGCCGGTGGGGCCGAGGAAGAGGAAGCTGCCGACGGGGCGGCGCTCGTCTCCGAGCCCTGTCCTGTTGCGGCGCACCGCCTTCGCGACGGCGACGACCGCGTCGTCCTGACCGATCACGCGCTCGTGCAGCTCGGTCTCGAGCTTGGCGAGGCGTTCGCGGTCCGCTTCTCCGATGCGGCTGACCGGGATGCCCGTCGCCCGCGAGATGACGCCGGCGATCTCCGGCTCGTCGACCACAGCATCCGGCCGGGGCGCGGAGCCGAGCTCGTCCAGCGAACGCTGCACCGCCTCGATCTCGTCGCGGAGGCGCGACGCCTCCTCGTAGTGCTCGGACGCGACGGCGGAGTTCTTCTCCGACTCGAGGGTGGCGAGGGTCGCCATCAGCTCTGTCGTGTCGACGCGCTTGCCGAGACGCAGGCGGAGGCGAGCCCCTGCCTGGTCGATGAGGTCGATGGCCTTGTCCGGCAGGAAGCGGTCGGAGACGTAGCGGGCGGACAATTCGACGGCCGCGCGGATCGCGTCGTCGGTGTATCGCACGCCGTGGTGCTCCTCGTACGCTCCGCGGAGCCCGGAGAGGATGAGCACCGCGTCCTCGATGCTGGGCTCGCCGACCGTCACGGGCTGGAAGCGGCGTTCGAGCGCCGGGTCCTTCTCGATGCGGCGGTACTCCTTGAGCGTGGTCGCGCCGACCAGGTGCAGGTCGCCCCTGGCGAGCCGCGGCTTCAGGATGTTGCCGGCGTCCATGCCGCCGGACTCTCCCGAGCCGCCGGCGCCGACCACGGTGTGCAGCTCGTCGATGAACACGATGAGCTCGTCCTTGGCCGCGCTGATCTCGTCCATCAGCTTCGTGAGGCGCTCCTCGAAGTCGCCGCGGTAGCGGGTGCCGGCCACCATTCCGGCGAGGTCGAGCGACACCACGCGCTTGTCGCGCAGCTGCTCCGGCACTCCGCCGTCGACGATCGCGCTGGCGAGGCCTTCGACGATCGCGGTCTTGCCGACGCCCGCCTCACCGACGAGCACCGGGTTGTTCTTGGTGCGGCGGGACAGGATCTCCACGGTCTGCTCGATCTCGTCGAGCCTGCCGATCACCGGGTCGAGCTTGCCGTCGCGGGCGAGCGCGGTCAGGTCGGTGCCGAACTGGTCGAGCATCGGAGTGGTGGATGCGTTCTCCGCGTCCTCTCCGTCAGCGGCCTGTCCAGCAGCTCCGGCGCCGACGGTCGTGGTCTGGCGCATGGCGGAGGTCAGCGCATCCGGGGTGACGCCTGCTGCCTGCAGCACCTGCCCGGCCGGGGCGTCCTGGATGATGACGAGCGCGAAGAAGAGGTGCTCGGGGTCGATGTACGTCGATCCGGATGCGCGGGCGACCTGGTACGCGTGGAACAGCGCCCGCTGGGCGGACGGGGTGATGGATGCGGCATCCACGTCGACGGGGTCGCCCGTCTGCGGGAGTCGCTGCTCTGCCGCGGCGGCGACCGCCTGCGGGTCTGCGCCGATGCGGCGCATGGCGTCTGCGGCGGGCTCTGCCGTCGCCATGACGCGGAGGATGTGCAGGGCGTCGAGCTCCCGGTGGCCGTGTTCGAGCGCGAACCGTCCGGCCTCGGCGAGGGTCTCCTGCGTGCGCCGGCTCAGGAACCGGCTGATGTCGATGGAGCGCGCGGTACGCGCACGCTCACCCGCGAGGTAACGGGCGAGGAACTCGTCGAACGAGTTTCCTTCGTTACTGTCGGGAGTGAAGTCTTCGGGCACGAAATCTCCTGTGTGTTGAAAGTTGAGTGAACTGCACTCAAGTTCAACGCTGCGGGGTGCGAGGTATTCCCGCGGGCCCGAACACGGCCGCGGCGCGTTCGCCGTCGACCGTCGGCCGCGTTAACCTTGGTGGATGGAAAGTCGCGCCGGCTCCAGGAATGGCGTCGCGAATGCCAAGGCGAGGGCGCTGTACGACGCTGTAGCGTCAGCGCTCCAGTCCCCCATGCACGCCGACGCCGACACGGTCTCCGTCGAGCACGACGCCGCCCGATTCCTCGTCCGCTTCAGCGACCTCCCTCTCGCCGCGTTCCGTGCGCGGGTGCCGCTGTCCACGCCGCCCGCCCAGGCCAAGTCCGCCGTCGCGAACGCCGCGCGGAAGGCGCACGCGAACATCCTGCAGTGGCGGGAGCTCGGCTACCTCAACGAGGTGGGGGCCAAGATCACCGCTCTCCGCGACGGCGGTGCGTACGCAGGCCGCCTGTTCGAGGCGTACGGCGCAGGGCGGCTCGACGAGGCGGAACTCGTGGCGCGGCTGCGCGAGATCCCTCCGGTCCCCCTCGACGGCCTGCCGCTCGGCCAGGGCGGTGGAGGACCGATGGAGGTCGCGGGCACAGCACTCCGGCGGCACCTCATCTCCTCTGCGCTGTTCGAGCACATCGTCGAGGAACTGGCGGACGCGGGACACCAGGCCTGATGCCGTCCACCGGGCTGAGCCGCGCGGAGGCGCGCAGGATCGCGGTGACCGCGCAGCGCCTCGACGCCGACCGGCCCACCGAACTGATCCCCCTGGTCGAGCAGCTCACCCTGCTGCAACTCGACCCGACGGCGGCCATCGCACCGAGCGCAGAGCTGATCGCCTGGACCCGTCTCGGCTCCGCCTTCCGGCCGGAGCAGCTGCGCCAGGCGGTCGAGACCGACCGCACCCTGTTCGAGCAGAAGGCGCAGGACGACCAGAGCACCCCGCCCATCGCCATGCTCCGCCCCACCTCCGCCCTCGGCCTGCACCTCGACGCGATGGCCAGGTGGCCGCGCGAGGGAAGCGGCGTGCACGCCTGGCTGGAGGCGAACGCGCAGTTCCGCCTGGATGTGCTCGCCCGGCTGCGCACCGACGGCCCTCTGCTCTCCCGCGACATCCCGGATACGGCGGCCGTGCCGTGGGAGTCCAGCGGCTGGACGCACGGCCAGAACGTGACCAGGATGCTCGAGTTCCTCTCCGCCCGGGGCGAGATCGCGACCGCAGGCCGCATCGGCAAGCAGCGCACGTGGGACCTCGCGGAGCGCGTCTATCCGTCCGGCATCGAGGTCGTCCCCGAGGAGGAGGCCGCACGCATCCGGGATGCCCGTCGCCTGCGCTCGCAGGGCATCGCCCGCGCCGCGATGGTCGGCGAAGCGGGCGTGCCGGTCGAGATCGAGGGCAGCAGCCGGCCGTGGCGGGCCGACCCGGATGCGCTGGACGCTCTGGATGCCGGCGCCGGCCACGCGTTCTCCGGCCGCACCGCGCTGCTCTCGCCGTTCGACCGGCTCATCCACGACAGGGTGCGCACGCTGGAGGTCTTCGAGTTCGAGTACCTGCTGGAGATGTACAAGCCGGCCGCGAAGCGACGCTGGGGCTACTTCGCGCTGCCGATCCTGCACGGCGACCGGCTGGTCGGCAAGCTCGACGCGACCGCGGACAAGAAGGCGGGCGTCCTCCGCGTCTCCGCCGTGCACGAGGACACACCGTTCACGCCGGAGACGCGGGATGCGGTCGACGCCGAGATCGCCGACCTCGCCGCCTGGCTCGGCCTCGCCGTCGAGCGCGCCTAGTTCGCCGCGACCGGCGCCTTCCCGTGCGGGTCGCTCGCGTTGAGCGCAGCCACCACCATCTCGTAGTCGCCGCGCGCCTCTCCGTAGCGCAGGAACTTCACCCGGTCGACCAGGATCTCCCGCGCATCCGGCTGCGTCTCCAGCAGCTCCATGACCTCGGAGACGAACGCGTCGAGCGGCATCGCCACCTCGCTCTCCTCCTGGCCGGGCAGCAGCCCGGTGCGCACCGCGGGTGGCACCAGCTCGACGACGCGCACGCTCGTGTCGGCCAGCTGCAGCCGGATGCTCTCGCTCAGCTGGTGGATGGCCGCCTTGGTCGCGTTGTAGCTCGGCGTCACGGCGAGCGGGGCGAACGCCAGACCGGACGAGACGGTGACGATGGTCGCATCCTGCCTGCTCTGCAGGTGCTCGGTGAACGCGGCGATCAGCCGGATCGGGCCGAGCAGGTTGGTGACGACGGTGGCCTCGGCGGACGCTAGGAATCCTGCTGCCGAGTGCCAGTCCTCCACCCGCATGATCCCGGCCATCGCGATCAGTACGTTGAGGTCGGGATGCGCGGCGATCACCGCTGCGGACGCCGACCGGATGCTCTCCGGGTCGGCCGTGTCGATCCGCACGGTGTGGATGCCCGGGTGCTCGTCCGCGATCCGTTCGAGCAGTTCTGCCCGGCGGCCGCCGACGATGACGGTGTTGCCCTTCGCGTGCAGGGCGACGGCGATGGCGAGGCCGATCCCGCTGGTCGCGCCGGGGATGAAGACGGTGTTTCCTGTGATGTTCATGCTTCGAGTGTCCGGGGGCTGCGCGCCTCCCGGCAGAGAGCGGTTATCGGGGGATGCGCGATCCCTGGCTCGCCACGGCCGGACGACGGATGATGGACACATGGACCGCGCAGACCTCGCCGATTTCCTCCGCAGACGCCGGGAGGAGTTGCAGCCCTCCGACGTCGGTCTCGCGTCCGGCGCCCGCCGCCGCGCGCCCTGCCTGCGGCGCGAGGAGGTGGCGCAGCTGGCGAATATGTCCGCCGACTACTACACCAGGCTCGAGCAGCAGCGCGGCCCGCAGCCGAGCGAGCAGATGCTCGGCTCCCTCGCCCGCGCCCTCCGCCTGAGCGGCGACGAACGCGACTACCTGTTCCGCGCGGCAGGCCACAACCCGCCCGACCGGTTCGCCGGGGCGGCGCACGTCGCCCCCGCTCTGCTCCGCGTGCTCGACCGGCTCGACGACACCCCCGCCCTGATCCTGTCCAACCTCGGGGAGACCCTGGTGCAGAACGGGATGTCGGCCGCGCTGCTCGGCGACCGCTCCGGCTTCACCGGCATCGAGAGGTTCGAGGCGTACCGCTGGTTCGTGCATCCGGAGACCGAGCGCATCCGGTACCCGGAGGACGACAGGGACAGGCAGAGCCGCGCGCAGGTCGCCTCGCTGCGGGTCGCGTACGGCGCGATGGGCTCCTCCTCCCAGGCCGGCGAGCTGGTGCGCACCCTGCAGCGGGAGAGCGCGGAGTTCGCCGAGCTGTGGGACAGGCACGAGGTCGCCAACCGGTTCGAGGACCACAAGACCTTGGTGCATCCGGAGCTCGGCCCGATCGAGTTGGACTGCCAGGTGCTGTTCACCGAGGACCAGTCGCAGTGCCTGCTCGTCCTCACCGCTCCACCGCGCACCGACGGCGCGGAGAAGCTCGCCCTGCTCGGCGTGCTCGGGATGCAGGCGTTCAGCTGACCGTCTTCTCGGTCTCCTCTTCCCGCTTGCGCCCCAGCACCTGTGTCGGGATGCCGCGGGACAGCGCGAGGGAGCCGACCGAGATCACGATGAGGCCGAAGATCGAGATCCTGAGCGACGAGAGCTGCGACTCCCGGTAGATCGACTCCAGCGTCTTCGCGTCGCTCTCCGACAGTCCGGCGTCCTCCCCGATCTTCTGCACGCTGTCCGCCGGGACGATGTCGACGCCGCCGTTCGTCCGCTCCTGCACGGTCGACTGCACGCTGTCGGGAAGGCTGCTGCTGGACACACCCGAGGCGAACGACGTGGCGAGCGCGCCGATCAGGATCGAGCCGATCAGCGCCGTGCCGAGCGACGAGCCCAGGTTCTGGAACACGCCCTGCAGGCCGCCGACCTCGCTGGACTGCTTCTCGCCGACACTGGACATGTTCACGTTGCCGAGCTGGGAGGCCAAGAGCCCGAGCGCCCCGCCTGCCAGGAACATCCCGATGCCGAACAGCCAGCTCCGCAGGTCGGCGGTGACCGCACCGAGCAGGATGAGCGAGCTGACCACCAGGATCACCTGCCCCACCCGCACGATCCGCCTCGGCGACCAGAACCGGGACAGCATCGTGCCGAGCACGGAGAACAGGATGAGCGCGATGGAGAGCGGGAAGATCTTGAGTCCCGTGGACAGCGCATCCAGCCCCAGCGTCATCTGCAGGTAGACCGGCACCATGAAGAACAGCCCGGCCGTGACCGCGTACTGCGCGCCGAGCACGCTGAGGCCGCTGCGCAACTGCCGGATGCCGAACATCTCGATGTGCACGAGCGGCGATCTGCCGGAGTCGGCCAGTTTCCGCTGCCTTCGCGCGAACAGGAACAGCAGCACGCCGCCGATCAGCATGAACCAGGCCGTCAGCGAGATCCCGAACGGGTTGATCGGCACGCCGCCGATCACCGGGGAGTGCAGCGGGATGAGCCAGCCCCAGGTCTTGCTCTGCAGCATCCCGTAGACCACGAACACCAGGCCGAACGCCGACAGCAGCACGCTCCACAGGTCGATCCTCGACTTCGTGCGTCCCGTCGCGTCGCGCACCACCCTGCTGAAGAGCACGACGATCGCCATGATGACCACCTCGGAGACGAACACGTATCGCCAGTCGAGGTAGGTGGTGACGTACCCGCCGATCAGCGGCCCGGCGGCGACCGCCGCACCGGATACGGCTCCGATGATCGCGTACGCCGTGATCCTGTCGTGCCCGCGGTAGTTGTCGGCGATCAGGGCGGCGATGGCCGGGATGACCAGCACGGCCCCCAGCCCCTCGATCACGGACCAGCCGAGGAACAGCGTCTCGATGTTCGGGCTCACCGCGGTCAGCAGTGACCCCAGCGCGTACACGCACGAGCCGATCACGAACGCCCTGCGCCTGCCCCAGACGTCGCCCAGCTTCGCGCCGAGCAGCATGAACGCCGCCATCGTCAGCGTGTAGAAGGTGATCGCGGCCTGCATCGCCGCGACCGTGGTGTGCAGGTCGGCCACGACGGTCGAGATGGAGACGTTCATCACGGTGCCGTCGAGCACCATCACGAACTGGGCGCTTCCCAGGACGATGACGACCGACCACTTCCTCATGTGCGGCTCCCGACTCTGCGGGGTGTTCCTCCCCGACCGGATGCGCTCAGTATGTTCCTCCGCGCGCATCGGCCGCAATGGCGCGGTCAGCCGCGGTCGGCGCTCCTGGCCGCGCGCACCAGGATGCGCGCGGCGTCCCTCGCCTGCTCTGCGGCGTCCGCCGTCCCCGCGATGGCCGCTGTGGTCTGCGCGCCCTCGGCGAGGATCGCGAGCTGGGGAGCGAGCGACGGGGATGCGCCGGCCTCCTCGACGAGCCGTGCGACGTACTCCTGGAACGACTGCTTGTGCTTCCTGGCCGCCGCGACGACATCCGGATGCCCGCCGCCGAGCTCCCCGAACGCGTTGATGAAGCCGCAGCCGCGGAACGAGTCGTCGGCGAACCAGTCCGCCAGGTAGTCGTAGATGGCGAGGAGCTTCTCTTCCGGGTCGTCGACGGTGGCGACCCTGCCTGCGACGCCGTCCGTCCACATCCGGTGTCTCCTGTCGAGCACGGCGAGCACGAGGTCGTCCTTCGACGGGAACTCCAGGTACAGCTTCCTGAGCGACACGCCCGCCGTGTCGCGGATCTCGTCCATGCCGACGGCCGTGATGCCGCGCGCGTAGTAGAGGTCGTCCGCCGCGTCGACGATGCGGTCCCGCACAGCTTCTCCGGTCATAGCCAGAAGTATAGCTTGCGCGAGAACCATCGTTCTCATATGATCGTCAACAGCAGCCGAGAACGACCGTTCTCGGCGAACAGCACACACGAAAAGGGATACGGACATGGCGTTCATCACCGTCGGCGAAGAGAACAGCACCCCCATCGAGCTCTACTACGAAGACCACGGGACGGGCCGGCCCGTCGTCCTCATCCACGGCTTCCCGCTGGACGGCCACTCCTGGGAGAAGCAGTCCGCCGCCCTCCTGGACGCCGGCTACCGCGTGATCACCTACGACCGCCGCGGCTTCGGCCAGTCCAGCCAGCCGGCCACCGGATACGACTACGACACCTTCACCTCCGACCTCGCCACCGTCCTCGAGACGCTCGACGTGCGGGATGCGGTCCTCGTCGGCTTCTCGATGGGCACCGGTGAAGTGGGCAGGTACCTCGGCACCCACGGCTCCGAGCGGGTCAGCAAGGCCGCATTCCTCGCACCGCTGGAGCCGTACCTGCTGAAGACGGACGAGAACCCGGACGGCGCGGCTCCGCTCGAGTTCTTCCAGGGCATCGTCGACGCGGTGAAGGCCGACCGCTATGCGTACTTCACCGCCTTCTACAACGACTTCTACAACCTGGACGAGAACCTCGGCAGCCGCATCAGCGAGGAGGCCGTGCGCAACAGCTGGGCCGTCGCGGCCGGAAGCGGCGCCGTCGCATCCAGTGCTGCTCCGCTCACCTGGTTCACCGATTTCCGCGCGGACATCGCGAAGGTCGACGTGCCAGCTCTCATCCTGCAGGGCACGGCGGACCGCATCCTGCCGATCGACGCCACAGGCCGCCGCTTCACCGCAGCGCTCCCCGACGCGGAGTACGTCGAGATCGAGGGCGCCCCGCACGGCCTGCTCTGGACCCACGCCGACGAGGTGAACGCCGCCCTGCTGGCCTTCCTCGCCAAGTAGCCGAACAGGCAACACCCCACCGAGCGCCGGGGCGGACGGATCATCCGCCCGCCCCGGCGCTCTCGGCTGGCATACGACATTCCCCTAGTTCCTTGCCAGACAGCCTGCGTAACCTTCGAGGTCCGCCGCACTGCCGGCTTCACGTACGGAGGGGAAACGCATGACGACACGGTCGCTGCCTGCGCCGCGCGCCGATCGGCGGCCGTTCCGCGTCGGCTTCTTCGCCCGTCGCCGCCTGATCGAGCAGGCCAGGCAGGATGCGGCGACCACCGCCTCCGGCCCGGCCAGGGATGCGGACTCCGGCGAGCCGACCACCCCGCACGTCCAGGCGATGCAGGCCCACGCCGACGGATACGCCCGGCGCGAGGAGCAGCGCTTCTTCGCGAGGATCGACCGCGAACTCACCGAGTACCGCGTGCTGTCGAGGGCGCTCGACACCGACCTCGCCGACTACGACGCGCTCACCGGCGACGTCCGGCTCGACGACCGCGAGTTCATCGCCAACGGCACCGGCCCCGGCTTCGAGGAGCTGCGCAGGCTGGAGCGGCGCATCAAGCGCGGCAAGCGCCGCGTCGACGAGCTCTCCGCCCTCATCCACTCGCGGTTCACCGCCGCGAAGCTGCGCACCAACCGCTACTACGACCACGCGGACGAGAAGCTCGCCGTCTACTGGGGCGCGTACCGCAGGGAGCTCGCACCGGACAGGGGGCTCGACAGGGCGCCGGTCCTTCGGCGCTCCGAGTGGCTCACCACGAAAGAGAACACCCGGCTTCTCGAACTCTGGCAGGGGAGAAACGATGTCAAAGCGTGACCGGCAGCCCGCCGACTACTCCGTTCCGAAGACCGGCCGACTCCGCCGCCGGCTGTTCTGGCGCCTGCGCAGGATGCGCGCCGCCGTCGACGTCGAGACGCTGGAGGTGTTCGAGCACGAGCTCGCCGCGTTCGAGCGCGGTGGCATCGCGGAGATCGAGCGGCAGCGCACCCGCAACCTGGCCGCCTGCGCCGCCCGCGTCACCGCGTCGCAGAAGCGCGAGGAGCTGATCCGCGGCTCCATCGAGCGCACCGAGCACCAGCTGAAGCGCGCCGAGGTCGCCGCCGAGCGACTGGATGCGCGCCTGCTCGGCCACGACCCCGACCTGCACAACTACGCCTGAGACGGAGTGGAGACACATCATGGCCAGAGACATCGTCGAGAGACCGCCGCGCATCCGTCCCCGCGTCGGGCACATGTCGCGCTTCGCGCACGTGCTCGTCTACCTGCTGCTGCTCGGGATGATCACCGTCGACTACGTGCTGCTGTCGCAGGCGCTCACCCTGCTGCTGCGCAACGACAGCCAGTACGGCTCGATCGGGCTGCAGATGTACGTGATCACGCTGGGCATCTCGCTCGCCGTCGTCACCCTGCCGCACGTCGTCGCCGTCGTCATGCGGCGCATCCAAGCCAGGGTCATGGACAGGCGCTGGTCGATCGCCGCCGTGCTGATGTCGCTGATCTGGGTGGCGCTGCTCACCGCCATCACCGTCGCCAGGATCAAGGCGGGCATCGACGCGCAGAACGCCGGCGGCCTGACCGGCCTCGTCGGAGGCTCGGCGGCACCGGCCGCGACCGGCTTCTCCTGGACGGCGCCGGACACGATCATGGCGTTCCTCATGCTCGGCGTGCTCGCCACCTCCGGAGCGATCAGCTTCATCGTGGCGTGGCTCACCACCCGCCCGCTGCTCAGCGCCTCCGAGAAGGCGCACGCGCACGTGGACGAGCTGCGCCGCTACCGCGACCGCCTGCTCGGCGAGGCCGTCGCCGCCCGCGAGGAAACCGCCCAGGCCATGCACCTGGCCGCCGCGGACGGCGCCAGATACACCGGCGCCAGGATCACCTTCGCCTCGCGCGTCGACGTGCTCCGCGCCCAGCTCGCAACCCGGCTCGCCCAGCACGAGCGCGACCCGGAGAGCACCAGCCAGATCATCCGCGAGCTGCGCGCCAGACGGCTGAGCGACCCCGAGCTCGGCCAGGGTGCCCAGCCCGGTCGGCTGACCGACTGAGCCCCCTCCTCCCGAACGTCTCCCGAAAGGACGACCGTTGACCTCCCGACCTCTCGCCAAGGCCTTCGTCGCCATCGCGGCCGCCGTCGCCCTGGGTGCCACCATGACCGCCTGCGCATCGGCCACCGCATCCGGCGCGGCCTGCGACCAGTCGCAGAAGCGCAACATGGGCGTCGTCGCCGGGAGCACCGCGAACGCCCCCGTCACGAACCTCCCCGCCTCCGCCGTCGACCAGTTGAAGGCGGTCGGCGCCAGCAACGGCAGCGTGACGGTGGTCGTCCCCTCCGGCACCCCGCAGGTGATGGGCACGACGGTGATCGGCTCGACGGCTCAGGATGCCGTGGTCTGCCAGAACGACCAGCGCACCAAGCTCACCCAGATCACCTCGTACATCAACGGCCTCGCCTCCGCATCCCCCGAGGTCGACTTCCTCGCCTCCATCGACCAGGCCGCCCGCAACCTCGGCTCCCACCCGATGGGCGTCCTCGTGATCGGCAGCGGCCTGCAGACCACCGACCCGCTGAACTTCTCCACGAGCGGCGTCCTCTACGCAGATCCGGCCCAGGTCGTCAGCGACCTGACCTCCCGCGGCCTGCTCCCCACCGACCTCAAGGGCGTCACCGTCTACTGGTCCGGGATGGGCGATGTCGCGGGAGCGCAGACCCCACTGACCATCCCGGCCAGGAGCAACCTCACCGCCATCTGGACCGCGATCGTGAAGGCGGCAGGGGGCACCCTGTCCCTGCTGCCGGAGCCGGCATCCGGCGCCGCCCGCTCCGGGCTCCCCGCCGTCTCGGCGGTGCCCGTCGAGGCCGTCCAGACAAAGACGGACTGGACGAAGCCCATCGTCATCCGCAACAGCGACCTCCTCTTCACGAAGGACACGGCCACGTTCTCCGACCAGGCGAAAGCCCAGTCCGTCCTCGGCGAGCTGGTGCCGTCGATCGAGCAGAACGGTCAGCCGATCACGGTCACGGGCACAGCGTCCAAAGACCAGGCGACGGACAACACCGCGGACACGGCCCTGTCGCTGAAGCGCGCGGACGCCGTGAAAGCCGCCCTGGTGAAGCTCGGCGTCTCCCCCGGCCTGCTCACCACGGCCGGAGTCGGCTACGACTGGTGCGGCTGGAAAAGCGAGACGGACGCGGCGGGAAAGTACTCGGACGCCCTCGCAGAGCAGAACCGCTCCGTCATCCTCACGTCCGCCGGCGTCTCCCTCTGCAGCTGACTACCGTCCCGTCCCGTTCACCCGGGCGAGCAGGGACGCGAGCTGCTCCACGTCTCCGCGATCCCATTTCCGCAGGTTGCTGTAGAACACCCGCTGGTCGCTGGCACGCACCTCGTTGACCTTCTCGATCGCCTCCGTCGTGGCGACCAGATAGCTGGCCCGCCTGTCCTCCGGGTCGCTGCGTCTCTCGACCAGTCCGAGGTCTTCCAGGATGCGCACCTGGCGGCTGACGACGCTCTTGTCGGTGGACAGCATCCCGGCGAGGGCGCCGGCGTGGACCGGTCCCGTCCTGGCGAGGGTGCTGAGGAGTTTGAAGCCGACCGGCTGCAGGTCGGGATGCACGCCGGCCGCCCGGTCGCGCATCCCGGCGCTCACCTTGTTGAAGAGGACGGTGAACTGCTCCTCGACGGAGGCGATGGCCTCGTCGTTCTCGCGGGTGGCGGCGCCGCTCGGCGCCACCACCCGTTCCGCGTTGCTCATGGCCGCGATCATAACCGACCGGCTAGCGCTGTTCCTCCGAGCGTTCGGACGGCGGACGCACAGCGCCGACCGAGCCGGTGACCGGGGCGCCGATCATGGCCTCCGCGACCTCGATCGCGGTCTCTTCGGCCTCTTCCGCCCCGTTGTGACCTGTACGCTCTCGCATCTTCTCGAGCGCCGTCTGCGTGCCGAGCTTGATGTTCGGCAGGAACAGGATGGCGATGATCGTGATGACCGCGAGCGGCACCGCGATGAGGAAGATGTCTGCGACGGCCTGGCCGTAGACGGACTCGATGATCGTGCGCACACCGACGGGGAGCTTGTTGACCTCCGGCAGCGTGCCGCTCTGCAGCGACTTCGCCACCTCGGCGCCCGCAGCGCCGAGCTTGCCGATCGCGACCTGCAGGTCGTGCTGTCGCTCGCCGAGCATCGTGACCACCTTGGAGCCGAGCACGCTGCCCATCACCGAGACGCCGACCGTGCCGCCGAGGCTGCGGAAGAACGCCACGGACGAGCTGGCGACGCCGAGCTGCGACGGGTCGACCGTGTTCTGCACGATCAGCACGAGGTTCTGCATCACCATGCCGACGCCGGCGCCGAGGATGAACATGTAGATCGAGACGATGACGTAGTTGGTGTCGTACTCGATCGTGCTCATCAGGTAGAGGCCGATCGTGAGCATGATCGAACCGACGATCATGTACGGCTTCCATTTGCCGAAGCGGCTGATCAGGTTTCCGACGACCATGGACGAGATCAGCAGACCGCCGATCATCGGCAGCGTCAGCAGACCGGACTCCGTCGGCGTCGCACCGCGGGCGAGCTGCATGTACTGGCTGAGGAACACCGACGTCCCGAACATCGCGACACCCACCGAGATGGATGCGATCACCGCGAGGGTGAACGTGCGGTTCTTGAACAGGGACAGCGGGATGATCGGCTCCTTGACCAGAAGCTCGGTGATGACCGCAGCGACGAGCATCAGCACGGAGGCGCCGACCATCCACGCGGTCGTCCAGCTCCACCAGTCGAACTGCGTGCCGGCCATGCTGACCCAGATCAGCAGGAGCGAGACGCCACCGGCGATGAGCACGGCGCCGAGGTAGTCGATCTTGACCTTGCCCTTCGGGCGCTTCGGCAGGCGCAGCGTGAGCTGCAGCAGGATGATGGCGAGGATCGCGACGGGCACGCCGACGAAGAAGTTCCAGCGCCAGCCGATCGAGTCGGTGAGCAGACCGCCGATCAGCGGTCCTCCGATGGTGCCGACGGCCATGATCGCCCCGAACAGGCCCATGTAGCGACCGCGGTCACGCGGGCTGATGATGTCGGCCATGATGATCTGACTGAGGGCGGTCAGACCGCCGGCGCCGAGACCCTGCACGACACGGAATGTGATCAGCATCTCGGGGTTCTGCGAGAACCCGGCGAGCGCGGAGCCGAGCACGAACAGGCCGAGGGCGAGCTGGATGAGCAGCTTGCGGTTGAGCAGGTCGGCGAGCTTGCCCCAGATGGGCGTGGACACCGTGGTCGCGAGCAGCGTGCTGGTGACGACCCAGGTGAAGGCGGACTGGTCGCCGCCGAGTTCGGAGATGATGCGGGGCAGCGACGACGAGACGACGGTTCCGGCGAGGATCGAGACGAACATCCCGAGCAGCAGGCCGGACAGCGCTTCGAGCACCTGCCGGTGTGACATGGACGCCGACGGCGCCTCTTCCTCTCGGGTGAGAGAGCGTGACATGTTTTTCCTTCGTAATTGGTTGACGAGGAGCAACGATATATAATTAGGTGACCGAAATCAACTAATTCTCTGCATTGCTGCAAAATTTCTCAATATGCAAACTCCAGCACCGGCCGCCGAGCCCGGCCTCCGCGAGCGCAAGAAGGCGCAGACACGCGCCAGCCTCGAGCGCGCCGCCGTGACGCTCACCCTCGACCGCGACATCGACGACGTCACCATCGACGAGATCTGCGCGGCCGTCCCCGTCTCGCACCGCACGTTCTTCAACTACTTCGACTGCAAGGAGGACGCGCTCCTCGGCTTCCGCCACTCCTGGGGCGACGCCGCCCTGGTCGCGGAACACCTCGAACGCGTCTACGCGGGCAGCATCGTCGAGTGCGTCGTCACCACGCTGATCCGGGGCCTCCCCACAGCCACCGACCCCGACCTGCACGCGGCCAGGATGCTCATCGCCTCCCGCAACCCCGGACTCATCCAGAGCAGGATGCGCCGCCTCGACGACCTGCGCTCCGGCCTGGTCGGCTCCATCGCCGACCTGATGCTGCGCGAGGGACTGGTGGACGCTGACGGTCCCGTCTCCGCCGAGGCCCAGGCCGAGCTCGTCGTCGTCACCTGCATCGGCAGCATCCGCATCGCCCTCCGCGAGTGGGCGGACGCCGGCGCCGTCGGCAGCCCGGACGAGGTCGCGGCGCGCAGCGTCGCCGTTGCGCGTACCCTCAGCGCGCTCTCCTGAGCTCCGCCTACTCCCGCCCGCGGTTGCGCCGCCGCACCACCCGCGGCGCACGCCCGGCCAGGAACGACTTGCCAGGGTCGACCACGAAGCCCTGACGCAGCGCCTCGCGGCCGATCAGCATCCGGAAGCCCATCTGGTCACGGTTGCTGAGCGTGGTCTCCGCCGTGATGGTGCGCCCGAACAGGTGCACGTCCACCAGCACGACGATGCGCTCCTCCGCATGCCCGGACGAGCTGCGGACGGTGCGGCGGTCGTGCACGGGGCACTCCACCGTGACCACGTCGTCCTCCGACCTCTGCCACGGCCGCACCCGGAAGCGGACCGTGTCGCCGTCGTCCTCGATGTCGAAGGCGTGCAGCGCAGAGCTGCGCGCGCCGGTGTCGAGCTTGGCTTTGATCCAGGGCACGCCGACATCGGGCAGGCTCACCCATTCGCGCCAGCCCACGATGGTGCTTGAATGGAGGTCGTCTTTCACACCCACCATCTTGGCAGGACACCCCCGATGAAACTCGCGCTCCTTTCGCGCGCCCCGCAGGCGTACTCCACTCAGCGGCTCCGAGCGGCCGCGCTGCAACGGGGGCACAGAGTGAAGGTGCTGGATACGCTGCGCTTCGCCATCGACCTGTCCGGCGACGAGCCCGACCTGCAGTACCGGGGCAAGCTGCTGTCCGACTACGACGCGATCCTGCCGCGCATCGGCAACTCGATCACGTACTTCGGCACGGCCGTCGTGCGCCAGTTCGAGCAGATGGACGTGTACACGCCCAACACCGCGAACGGCATCACCAACTCCCGCGACAAGCTGCGGGCGACGCAGATCCTGTCCCGCCACAACATCGGGATGCCGGCGACGGCGTTCGTGCACAGCCGCGCCGACGTGCGCCTCGCCATCGAGAAGGTGGGAGGGGCGCCCGTCGTCATCAAGCTGCTGGAGGGAACGCAGGGCATCGGCGTCATCCTCGCCCCCGAGGTGAAGATCGCGGAGGCCATCATCGAGACGCTGCACTCGACCAAGCAGAACGTGCTGATCCAGAGCTTCATCTCGGAGAGCCGCGGCCGCGACATCCGGGCGCTGGTCGTCGGCGACCGCGTCGTCGCCGCGATGCGCCGCAGGGCGAACGGTGACGAGTTCCGCTCCAACGTGCACCGCGGCGGCTCCGTCGAGCCGGTGGAGCTGTCGCCGGAGTACGAGCAGGCCGCCGTGCGCTCCGCCCAGATCATGGGCCTCCGCGTCGCCGGTGTCGACATGCTGGAGGGCAACGACGGCCCTCTGGTCATGGAGGTCAACTCCTCCCCCGGGCTGGAGGGCATCGAGACGGCGACCGGGCTGGATGTGGCCGGTGCGATCATCGACTTCATCGACAACCAGGTCGCGTTCCCCGAGATCGACGTGCGTCAGCGCCTCAGCGTCTCCACCGGATACGGCGTGGCCGAGCTGGTCGTGCACGGCAACGCCGACCTCGTCGGCAAGCGGATGCGCGACTCCGGCCTCGGCGAGCGCGACATCACCGTGCTCACCCTGCACCGCGGAGCGACCGTCATCCCGAACCCGCGCGGAGACGTCGAGCTGGAGGCGGGCGACCGTCTCCTCTGCTTCGGCAAGCTGGAGGAGATGCGCTCGATGATCCCCGAGCGTCGCCGTCGCCGCACCAAGGTCCGCAAGCTGCCAAAGGAGCCGCTGCCGGAGAGCTAGGCTCCCACTCTCTCCCAGCCGGACGCGAGCGGCAGCGGTTCTCCCGGCAGCGAGGCCCAGGCGTCCCAGTCCACCGATAACGGGAACGCCTGCGCTTCGACGGCCGCCACCGCCCGCCGTCGTGCGTCTTCGACCGCGGCGATCCTGGCGGCGTCGAACTTGCCCGTCTCCTCCGCCCAGGCGAGTTCGTCCTCGTCCTTGAGGCTGTGGCTGCCGTCCGGCTCTGCGATCACATCCAGGATCCAGTCGGCGGTGTCGAACCCGAGCGGCGTGCGCACCCACGGCGACTCCAGGTTCACGTAGGCGTGCTCCGTCCACCCGTCCGGGGTGAGCCAGCGCCACATCGACCACGGCTGTCCTGGCACGTGCACGCGCAGCACGCCGTCGCCCGTCCAGACGTGCTCCTCGTAGCCGCCGCCCCAGCCGCCGGGCAGCATGTTGCGCCCGCGCGGCCCTCCGCGTCGCCCGACGGCCACTCTGCCGACGGTTCCCGCCGGCTGCCAGAGGGCGATGCACCGCTCGGAGTCTTCGACCACGTAGTGCTGGTAGACGCTGCTGATGCGGTCGTCGGAGACCCAACGGAGGAGTGAGGTCGCTGTGGTCGCGGTGGTCTGCGGCATGGAGTGGAGTCTAGCCGTGCAGGGCAGGCTCCCCGCTCCGCTCGACCTCGTGCTCGTCGTCGAGGAACGCCTCGTGGTGATAGCCGGACCCGTCGAGCACGACCACCGTCGATTCCGGCACCTCCAGGAACACGCCGGGCAGGTCGTTGAGCGGTTCGGACACCACGAGGTGGGCACGCCGGTCGAAGATCTTGAAGCGTTCGATGTCGGGGTACATCTCCAGCAGGGTCGGGATGTCCACCGAGTGGAACAGCGACCGCGTCCTGTGCTGCGTCGAATACCGGAAGGCCCAGATGGTCTTCCCGTCCGCCACGGCGAGAGTCCCCTGCATCGGGAACCGGATGTCGTGCGCGTGCCCGATCTCTTCGACCTTCCGGATGGCCGCGGCGACCGCCGAGATCGGGTCGTCCCGCAGCCCGTAGGAGAGGGCGAGGTAGAACAGCACCTCGCTGTCCGTCGTGCCCTGGATGTACGGGTACAGGGCGGGGTCGACCGCCATCGTGAGGTCCCGTTTGATCTTCGGGAACTCGTCGATCGCCCCGTTGTGCATGAACATCCAGTGCTCGTAGCGGAACGGGTGGCAGTTGGTCTGCTGGATCGGTGGATGCGTCGCCGCCCGCACGTGGGCGAAGAACATCGGGCTCTCGATCGCCGTCGAGAGCTCCCGCAGATTGGCGTCGTTCCACGCCGGTTCCGTGCTGTGGAAGATCGCGGGGGTGTCGTCGCGGGTTCCCCCACTCGGGTACCAGCCGAGGCCGAAGCCGTCGCCGTTGACCGGCTCTGCTCCGAGAGACGAGTTGAGCGACTGCGCGACGATCGAATTCTGCGCGTCGAGCACCAGGGTCGACGGTCTGAGCGGCCCTCCGGAATATGCCAGCCATCTACACATCGCACGACCTCCTCGTCAGTGCTTTCGGTATGGGCTCATCCTCTCACCGGGGAGGCCCACCGACTAGCCCGGGTTTCCGCTGGCCGCCCAGGCGCGCGCGACCATCGGGATGGTCCCGTCCTCCTGGATCGGCAGGTGCCCGACCAGGTGATCGCGGAGCCGGTCCCGTGCTGCGGCATCCAGCCCCGCGACGTAGCCTGGTGCCGGCCCCTGCCCGCCGAGGAACGGCGTCCAGTAGTCGTCGAAGTCGCCGAACACGGTCTGGATGTCGATCGCCCGCACGGTCACGCCGGTCAGGCCGGCGGCGGCGAACTCCTCCCCCAGCGCCTCCGGCCGGCACAGGGGGAACCGGGCGGCCTCGTCCAGCTCGGCCGCCGCCGGATCGAGCTCGACCGCCGCATCCCAGAAGCAGCGCAGGAACTCCATCCGGCCGCCGTAGTCCCACACCGTCGCCGCGACCATCCCGCCCGGCCGCACCACCCGGACGGCCTCGGCGAGCGCCACCTGCACCTCCGGCACGAAGTTCAGCACCAGCCCGGACACCGCGACGTCGATGGATGCGCCGGGCAGAGGAAGCGCGTCTGCCGACCCCCGCAGCAGCCTCGCCCTTCCGCCCAGGTTCGTGGCGGCCGAGCGCAGGAAGCCGTCCGACGGTTCGACCCCGACGACCGACGCCGGGTCGCACCTGTCCAGGATCGCGCCGGTCAGCGCTCCGGTGCCGCACCCCACATCCAGCCAGTCGAGTCCGGGCCCAGCACTCAGTCCGTCGAGGAACGGCACAGCGAGCAGCCTGCTCCACCGCCCCACGTACCGCTCGTACGCGTCGCCGCGCTCCCAGGTGTCTCCGCCGTCCCCGTCCACGGTCCCCAGTGTGCGCCTCCCCCGCCCGCGGCGCACCGAATCGCCCGCAAACACTGGACTATTGTTGCCACCCGCAACAGAATGCAGTTATGAGGGGCCCTCATGTTATCCGCACTCCGGATCAACGACTGCGGATCTTCGTCAGTTCCACGCTGCAAGAGCTCGCCGATGAGCGTCGCGCCGCGCGGTCCGCCATTGAGCGCCTGCACCTCGCGCCCGTCATGTTCGAGCTCGGCGCCCGCCCGCATCCGCCCCGCGATCTGTACCGCGCCTACCTCGAACAGAGCGACGTGTTCCTCGGCCTCTACTGGGAGCGCTACGGCTGGGTGGCCCCGGAGGAGGAGGTCTCCGGCCTCGAGGACGAGTACAACCTCTGCCCGGACGACCTCCCGCGCCTGCTCTACGTCAAGACGCCCGCCGAGCGCCGGGAGCCCAAGCTCACCGAGCTGCTCAACCGCATCAGGGACGACGACCGCGCCGCGTACAAATACTTCGAGTCGGCGAAGGAGCTGGCCCGCCTCGTCGAGGCCGACCTCGCCACCCTGCTCGCCGAGCGCTTCGAGCAGAGCAGGTCGTTCGTGCCGCTCGACGTCCCCGCCGACGCGGACAGGGTCGCGGAGCCGGTCCGCCTTCCCGAACCGCTCACCGGGCTCATCGGCCGTCACGCCGACCTGGATGCGATCCGCGACCTGTACAGCGCGGGCGCCCGCCTCGTCACGCTCACCGGCCCCGGAGGCATCGGCAAGAGCCGCCTCGCCCTCGCGGCGGCGCGCGCCGTCACCCCCGCGTTCGTCGACGGCGCCGTGTTCGTCGACCTGTCGGCCGTCCACGACCCCGACCGGGTGCCCGCCGCCATCGCGCAGGCGCTCGGCGTCCGGGACACCGGAGACGCCCCCATCATGGAGAACCTGGCGACGGCCCTGCAGGACAGACACCTGCTGATGGTGCTCGACAACTTCGAGCAGGTGCTCACCGCCGCTCCCACCCTCACCGCGTTGCTCGCCGCAGCGCCCGGCGTCTCG
This sequence comes from Leifsonia sp. NCR5, assembly GCF_002105485.1. Classification (NCBI taxonomy): domain Bacteria; kingdom Bacillati; phylum Actinomycetota; class Actinomycetes; order Micrococcales; family Microbacteriaceae; genus Leifsonia; species Leifsonia sp. NCR5. Next base: position 5,237 of record NZ_NCSR01000023.1, on the reverse strand, counting down.
ATGATGGTCACCAGCCGCGCGCTGCTCCGGCTCACCGCCGAGCAGAGTTTCGAGGTCGGTCCGCTCCCGGAGGACTCGTCCGTCAGCCTCTTCGTCGAGCGCGCCCACGCCGTCAAGCCGGACTTCGAGGTCACGGACGAGAACCGGTCGGCGGTCACCGGCGTCTGCGCGGCCGTCGACGGGATGCCGCTGGCCATCGAGCTCGCCGCGGCGCGCATCCGGGTGCTCTCCCCCGACGACCTGCTCGACAGGCTCGACCGCAGCCTCTCGGTGCTCGTCGGCGGTTCCCGCGACCTCCCCGAACGGCAGCAGACGCTCCGCAGGACGATCGAGTGGAGCACCCAGCTGCTCGACGACGACCAGCGCAGGCTGCTCGCACGCCTCGGCGTGTTCGAGGGCGGCTTCACCCTGGAGGCGGCGGAGGCGATCGGGTCGGAGGTCATCGGTGCGGACGCGAGCGCGGAGGGAGCCGCTGCCGTCCGCGACGTCCTCGGCGACCTCGCCGCCCTCGTCGACAGCAGCCTGGTCCGGCAGCAGGACGGGGATGGGCGCGCCCGGTTCGCCATGCAGGCCATCGTGCGCGAGTACGCCAGGGAGCAGCTGTGGGACGCCGGTCTGCTGCACGCCGCCCGCGAGGCGCACGCCCGCTTCGTGCTCTCGCTCGGCGACAGCGCCAAAGAGGAGCTGAAGGGCGGCAGGCAGCGCGAGTGGCTGAGACGGCTCGGCGACGAACGGGACAACCTGCGCGCGGCCGAGCGGTTCCTGCTCGGCAGCCGCGACTGGGACCGCGCCGCCCACCTCGCGTACAGCCTCTACCTCTACTGGTGGGTCTCCGGCCTGCTCGGCGAGGTCAGGACCTGGATGGACGAGGCCCTCGACTCGGGAAGCGACCTCAGCGACCACACCAGGGCGATCGCCCTCTACTTCACCAGGACCATCATGTTCTGGAAGGACCCGGACGGCAGCGTCGCCGCCGAGCTCGCGGAGAGCGCCGACCTGTTCCGCAGCGTGAGCGATCCGGACGGCGAGGGCCTGACCCGCATCTCCCTCGCCCTCGCGCTGCTTGCCGGCGCGAAGCCCGACCCAGAGCGCGCGGAGGAGGTCATGCAGGAGAGCCTGCGCCTGTTCCGTTCCAGCGGCAGCGTGTGGGGCGAGTCGATGGCGCTCGTCCTCCTCGGCCGCGTCTCGCTGCGGAAGCAGGACATCCAGGAGGCGAGGGACCGGTTCGCGAGGAGCCTCGCCCTCACCCGCTCCGCCGGGGATGCGGTCGGAGAGCGGATCGCCACCTACCACCTGGGCTGGGCGCAGCTGATGCTCGGCGAGACGGACGACGCCCGCGCCGACTTCGCCCGCAGCGTCACGGTCTCCGCCGCGCTCGGCCACGTCGAGGGTCTGGCGTACGGCCTGGAGGGCATGGTCGCCATCGCCGCCATCGCCGGTGACGTGGACCGGGCAGGGCGGCTGGCCGGCGCCGCCAGGGCGCTCCGCGAGCGCAGCGGTCTGCACAACGGACCGACGTTCACCTTCCACCAGAAATACCTCGACCGGCTCACCGCCGCCGGCGACGGCGCTGCCCTGGATGCGGCCATCGCCGCCGGCCGCGAACTCTCGGTCGAGCAGGCGGTCGCCGAGGCACTCGCCGAGGTCGGCGCCTGAGCCGTCACCGCCTTCCGGCCTCGCCGCGCACCGCGTCCGTATCCGCCGGATCGCGCTGCCGCCTGCTCAGGTACAGGATCGGTATCCCGATCAGCTCCACCACCCCACCGATCACCAGGGACGTCCCGTACCCCCAGGCGTCGGCCGCGCGCCCGAGCGCCGGCTGGATGAACACCCCACCGAGGCTGCCGAACAGCGAGTCGAACGAGAGCACCGTCGCCCGCTGCTTCGACGGGATCATGTCGTTCAGGTACGCCTGCCGCACCGGCCCGGCCACCGCGAACACGAACCCCCACACCACTAGGAACACCACCGCCAGCCAGAACAGGCTCGTGATCCCGAGCACCACCAGCACCACCACGCTGCACAGCGATGCCCCGATCACCGTGGTGGTCCGCCGCGCGAACAGCCCCCGGATGCGCGGGGCGAGCACGCCGCCCGCCACCTGCGCCAGCGACAGGATCGCCGCCGCCAGCCCGGCCACCGAGTACGCGGTCGGATCCCCGTACAGCTCCAGCAGGTACGGCTGCAGCGCGTAGAACGCGTAGATGCCGACCCCGGATGCGAACGGTGCAGACAGGATCACGTAGCGCACCGAGCGCCTCCGCAGCCCGTGGTCGATGGACTGGACGAGCACGTTCCTCGTCGCCTTGAGCGGCCCCATCGACCGGTCCGGCGTGAACCCGATGTCCTTCATCACCACCGCCGCGAACACGAACATCACCACCAGGACCCCCGCCCGCAGCAGGAACGGCACGCCCAGGTTCGTCGCCTGAGCGATCACCCCGCCGAGCACGGAGCCCGCGAACATCGCGACGCCCGTCACCACCAGCCCGCGCCCGAACACCGCCTCGAGACTCCCCGTGTACTCGGTGGCGGCCAGCGCATCCACCAGCCAGGCGTCGACGGCGCCGGAGAAGAAGGTGAACCCCAGGCCGAGGAGTACGGACACGAGCGCCCACCAGACGAACGGGGCGTGCGAGAGCCAGAGCATCCAGTACAGCGCGGTGGTCACCGACAGCGTCACCGTGCCGAGCAGATACGACGCCTTCCTGCCGACGGTGTCGGCGACGACGCCGGTCGGGATCTCGAAGACCACCATCCCAGCGGTGAAGAACGCGTTCGCAGCGAACGCCTCGAAGTTGGTCAGCCCGGCGTCCAGCAGGAACAGCGTGTTGATGCCCCAGATGAAGGACGCAGCCAGCGTGTTGCCGAGCAGCAGGGTCAGGTAGATCCTCTGCACTCGCCGTGCCGCCGGGTTCATGACCAGCGTCCGCTCCGCGCATCCGGTGTCGTCACACCTGCCATCATCGACCCGCGCGGCCCGTGACGCCAGGCTCGCGCGAGCGGCTGAGCCCGCTGAGGACTACCGTTGAACGTATGACAGCACCGGATACAGCGCAGGACGAGGCAGAGACTGCCCGCGAAGCGACGACATTCTCTGAGCTGGGACTCGACGGGGCTGTGCTGAAGGCACTCAAGGACGTGGGTTACGAGACCCCGTCCGCCATCCAGGCCGCGACCATCCCACTCCTCCTCGAAGGCCGCGACGTCGTCGGCCTCGCCCAGACAGGCACCGGCAAGACGGCGGCGTTCGCGCTGCCGATCCTGTCCAGGCTCGACACCTCCCAGAAGACCCCGCAGGCACTCGTCCTGGCACCCACGCGCGAGCTCGCGCTGCAGGTGTGCGAGGCGTTCGAGAAGTACGCAGCGCACGTGCGCGGCGTCCACGTCCTCCCGATCTACGGCGGCCAGGGCTACGGCGTGCAGCTGTCCGCGCTCCGCCGCGGCGTCCACGTCGTCGTCGGCACGCCCGGCCGCATCATGGACCACCTGGCCAAGGGCACCCTCGACCTCTCCGAGCTCAAGTACCTCGTGCTCGACGAGGCGGACGAGATGCTCAAGATGGGCTTCGCCGAAGACGTGGAGACGATCCTCGCCGACACCCCGGACGACAAGCAAGTGGCGCTGTTCTCCGCCACGATGCCGGCCCAGATCCGCCGCATCTCCAAAAAGTACCTGCACGACCCGGAAGAGATCACGGTCAAGAACAAGACCACGACCTCGGCCAACACCACGCAGCGCTACCTGATGGTCTCGTACCCGCAGAAGGTGGATGCGCTCACCCGCATCCTCGAGGTCGAGAACTTCGAGGGCATGATCGTCTTCGTCCGCACCAAGAACGAGACGGAGACCCTCGCCGAGCGCCTGCGCGCCCGCGGATACTCGGCCGCCGCCATCAACGGCGACGTGGCCCAGGCTCAGCGCGAGCGCACCGTCGACCAGCTGAAGTCGGGCAAGCTCGACATCCTGGTGGCGACGGATGTGGCCGCCCGCGGTCTCGACGTCGAGCGCATCAGCCACGTCGTCAATTTCGACATCCCGATCGACACGGAGTCGTACGTGCACCGGATCGGCCGCACCGGCCGCGCCGGCCGCAGCGGCGCCGCGATCAGCTTCGTCACTCCCCGTGAGCGCCGGCTGCTGGCCGCGATCGAGAAGGCCACGCGTCAGCCGCTGACCCAGATGCAGCTGCCCACGATCGAGGACGTCAACGTCACGCGCCTGGCGCGCTTCGACGACGCGATCACGGATGCGCTGGGCCAGGAGGACAGGATCGCCCGCTTCCGCGACATCATCACCCACTACGTGGAGCACCACGACGTGCCGGAGGCCGACGTGGCCGCGGCACTCGCCGTGGTGGCTCAGGGCGAGGAGCCGCTGCTGCTCTCCCCCGAGGACGAGCTCTCCCGCCGGGTGGAGCGCGACGGCCGCAGCGCGGAGCGCACGCGCGACTCGCGCGACGGACGCGACACCCGCGACTCCCGGGGCGACCGCTCCGCTCGTTCGGACCGTCCGGAGCGCCGCAGCCGTCCGAGCGGCAAGCCGATGGCGTCGTACCGTCTGGAGGTGGGCCGCCGTCAGAAGGTGGAGCCGCGCCAGATCGTCGGCGCCCTGGCCAACGAGGGCGGCCTGAGCCGCGAGGACTTCGGAGCCATCCAGATCCTCCCCGCGTTCTCCCTGGTAGAGCTGCCGGCGGATCTGCCGGGAGACGTCCTCCAGCGCCTGGAGAGCACACGCATCGGAGGCAAGCTCATCGAGCTGCGCCCCGACCGCAGGGGCGGCACCGTCCACCGCGACGACCGTGCTCCGCGGGCGGACCGCGACGATCGCCCGGCGCGCAAGCCGCGCCACAAGTAGCGCCAGCACCCCTGCCACAACGGAGAAAGGGCCGCCCGGTTTCGGGTGGCCCTTTCTTCATGTCCGCACCGGCATATAGCCGTCTGTGTGGTGTTGTGGTGGTGTTAAATGCGAAAGAGCCACCCGGTGTGGGGTGGCTCTTTCTAAAAGGAGTCCGGCGGTGTCCTACTCTCCCACAGGGTCCCCCCTGCAGTACCATCGGCGCAGAGAGTCTTAGCTTCCGGGTTCGGAATGTGACCGGGCGTTTCCCTCTCGCTATGGCCGCCGAAACACTATTGATGTATCAAAGTGAACGGACCAATCAGCTGATTGGTTCGGTTCTCGACCGTACATCGAGAACCACATAGTGGACGCAAGCATTCTTCAGGCCTCACACACCA
>NZ_NCSR01000022.1:0-63614 GCF_002105485.1 Leifsonia sp. NCR5 | reverse complement strand
GTTCCCGGGAGGTGGAGGCGCGCACCCACGAGCCCGCTGCCTCTAGGCTTGATCGGTGAACGCTGACAGGAGACGGGCCTTCCCCGTGTGGCTGGCCATTGTCTTCGCCGTCGTCTGTGGAGCGGGTGTCGCCCTCCAGTCGCGCGTCAACGGCGAGCTGGGCGCGCGCATCGGCGACGGCTTCACCGCCGCCGTCATCTCGTTCGGCTCCGGCCTGCTCATCCTGCTCGTCGCGCTCGCCGTCGCTCCTGCCGGGCGACGGGGCCTCGGCAGAGTGCTGCGCGCCCTGCGCGGCCGGGAGCTGCGCTGGTGGTACGTCTGCGGAGGAGCGGCCGGCGCCTTCCTCGTGCTGTCGCAGGGGCTCACCGCCGCCGTGCTCGGCGTCGCCCTGTTCACCGTCTCCATCGTCGCCGGGCAGACGGTGAGCGGCCTCGTCCTCGACAGGATCGGGATCGGCGCAGGCGGCAAGCGTGCACTCACGCCCGCGCGAGTCGTCGGGGCCGCGCTCGCCCTCGTCGCCGTCACTTGGGCCGTCTCGTCCCAGTTCGGCAGCGGCGTCCCGGTCTGGATGATGGCGCTCCCGCTGATCGCCGGACTCGGCATCGGCTGGCAGCAGGCCGTGAACGGGCAGGTCCGCGTGGTCGCGGAGAGCGCACTGACGGCCACGTTCATCAACTTCGTCGTCGGCACGACGGTCCTTCTCGTGCTGATGGTCGTCCACTCGTCCATCGTCGGCTGGCCGACAGCGCTGCCGACGGAGCCCTGGCTCTACGTCGGCGGCGCGATCGGCTGCATCTTCATCGCGGGAGCCGCACTGCTCGTCCGGGTGCTCGGCGTGCTGGTGCTCGGTCTCGCCACCGTTGCCGGCCAGCTGCTGACCGCGCTCCTGCTCGACCTGCTGGCGCCGAGCGCCGCGCATCCCGTGGCGCTGTCGACGGTGGGCGGCACCGTGCTGGCGCTCGTCGCGGTAGCCGTGGCGAGCATCCGGTGGGGGAGCCCGGCCGGGCGCGGCGACGCTACGAAAGCGTCGTGAGGTAGCGCTCGGGGTCGACCGCCTTGCGGTGGCTCTCCTTGGAACCGTCCGGGATGCCGCCGACGTAGAGCCAGCCGAGCAGCCGCTCGTTCTTCTTCAGGCCGTGCATCGCGTGGACGGCCTTCGACCTGGTGTGGTGGCCGGTGCGCCAGATCACGCCCCAGCCCGCATCGTGCAGCAGCAGGCTCAGGATGTGCGCGACGCCGGATGCCACGGCGTCCTGTTCCCAGCCCGGCACCTTGCCACTTGTGCTGCGCACAGCGACGATCGCGAGCAGCAGCGAGGCGCGGTGCGTCTTCGCGACGAGCTTCTCCGCGTCTTTGCCCGAGACGCGTGCGTCCTTCGCGAAGGCGGTGCCGAGGCGATCGCGGGCCTCCCCGCGCAGCTCGATCACGCGCCACGGGTGCAGGGCGCTGTGGTCGGCGACCCGGCCGGCCGCCGCCACCAGGGGGAGCAGCTCCTCGTGGGTCGGCGCCGCCTCCGTCACCCGTGAGTACGAGCGACGAGAGGCGACGGCGTCGACCAGGTCTGTCACGCCTGCTCGCCCTCGGTGAAGTTGAGGGACAGCGAGTTCATGCAGTACCGGTCGCCGGTCGGGGTGCCGAAGCCGTCGTCGAAGACGTGTCCGAGGTGCGAGCCGCAGGTGGCGCAGCGGACCTCGGTGCGCAACATCCCGAGGCTGTTGTCCTCGAGCAGCTGCACGGCGTCCGGGCGAACGGACTCGTAGAAGCTGGGCCAGCCGCATCCGGAGTCGAACTTGGTGCCCGACTTGAACAGCTCGGCTCCGCAGGCGGCACAGGTGTAGAGACCGGCGCGGCTCTCGTCGAGCAGTTCGCCCGTCCACGGCCGCTCTGTTCCCGCCTCACGCAGCACGGCGTACTGCTCCGGGCTGAGCTCCTTACGCCACTCGTCTTCGCTCTTGGCGACGTCGTACTCCATGCGTGTTCCTTTCGTCGTTTCTCCACACTAAACGGAGGAGAGGGCGCGGCTGTTCCCTGTTTCGTCCCGAGAACCGCCGCGCGCCGAAAGGCCAACACACAGAAACCCGCAAATAGGATGAACCGCGAACGCAGGAGCGGCGGCACGACCGACAGGCATGAAGGGATCATGGTGGCGAACGCGGCAGACGACCGGGCATCCATTCAGCGCCCAGACGGCCTGAGCGAGCGGGACGTCGCGATCCTCGCGTTCGAGCGGCAGTGGTGGCGGCATGCCGGCGCCAAGGAGCAGGCCATCCGTGAGGAGTTCGGCCTGTCGGCGGCGCGGTACTATCAGCTGCTCGGTGCGCTGATCGACCAGCCAGCCGCTCTGCAGCACGACCCCATGCTCGTCAAGCGCCTGCTCAGACTGCGCGAGGCGAGAATGGCCGCCAGAAGCTCCCGGACGCTCGCGTCCGACGACTGAGGACCACCGACACGATGGCAGAGAAGTACCCCAAAGACCGTTTCGACGCGATTCCGGACGACCTGAACCGCGTCGGCGCGCACCGCGCGCCCCGCGCGAAAGGGCGCGGCTGGATCGGCTTCGGCTGGGCGGCGCTCGCCACCATCGTGCTGATCGGCGCTGGAGTCTTCGGGCTCTCGCTCGTCAACGGCAGCATCTCCTTCCACGGCACGCCGGGCACCAGCTCGGCCTCCAAGACGCCGACGCCGTCTCCGACGCCGACCATCGTGCCGACGATCGACCCGGCCCTTACGGTCAACGTGCTCAACGGCACCACGACTCCGGATCTCGCTGCCGCAGCCGGGACCAAGCTCACCGCGGCCGGCATCAAGGTGGGCGCGCTCGCCAACGCGGATAAGACCGACCTGACGCAGACCGTCGTCTACTACTCCGACCCGAAGAACGCGGGGGCGGCGCTCGGCGTCGCCCAGGCGCTGCCGGGGGCCACCACCGCCGAGACCCAGGACTACGCGGACACCGGCGCCGATATCACAGTCGTGCTGGGAAGCAACTTCACCGGCTGACGATTTCGGTCCGTCCCGTATTGTTTCGGGCGTGTTTAACTTCTGACGGTTTCCGGTCATTTCCCGTCTTTTTGCCGAAATAGCTGGTGTTTACGTGCATTGAAAGCATTAGTATCTGGATTCAACGCGCCGGTGATGGGCCGTCGCTACGAAACACAGCAATAGGAGTTATGCATGGCGAACGGAACCGTGAAGTGGTTCAACGCTGAAAAGGGCTACGGATTCATCACCGTCGACGACGGGGGACAGGACGTGTTCGTCCACTACTCCGCCATTGACATGAACGGCTACAAGGTCCTCGAAGAGGGTCAGCAGGTCGTGTTCGAAGTCGGCAGCGGACAGAAGGGCCCGCAGGCTGAGTCGGTGCGTCCGGCGTAGCACGCAGCAACCAACCTGGCGGAGCGTCGTCCCTCAAGGGGCGGCGCTCTCCTGTTTAACTCCTCTCTCCGTGTCTGCTGTCGGCGGACTCACCTTGCACTCGGCTGCCCCGAGTGCCAGAATTGCTTTAGCACTCCATCTGATCGAGTGCTAACCGTTCGCATCTTTCGCAGACGTCCGGGAGGGACGAGAAACAACCATGGCAAAGATCATTGCTTTCGACGAGGACGCCCGCCGCGGCCTTGAGCGCGGCCTCAACATCCTGGCCGACACCGTCAAGGTGACGCTGGGCCCGCGTGGCCGCAACGTCGTTCTCGAGAAGAAGTGGGGCGCCCCCACGATCACCAACGACGGCGTTTCCATCGCGAAGGAGATCGAGCTCGACGACCCGTTCGAGAAGATCGGCGCGGAGCTCGTCAAGGAGGTCGCCAAGAAGACCGACGACGTCGCCGGTGACGGAACCACCACCGCGACCGTTCTCGCTCAGGCGCTCGTCAAGGAAGGCCTCCGCAACGTGGCCGCCGGCGCAGACCCCATCACCCTGAAGCGTGGCATCGAGAAGGCCGTCAAGGCCGTCACCGAGGAGCTCATCGCGAGCGCCAAGGAGGTCGAGACCAAGGAGGAGATCGCTGCGACCGCATCCATCTCCGCCGGAGACACCACCATCGGCGACATCATCGCCGAGGCGATCGACAAGGTCGGCAAGGAGGGCGTCGTCACCGTCGAGGAGTCGAACACCTTCGGCACCGAGCTCGAGCTGACCGAGGGCATGCGCTTCGACAAGGGCTACCTGTCGCAGTACTTCGTCACCGACCAGGACCGCCAGGAGGCGGTGTTCGAAGACCCGTACATCCTCATCGCCAACCAGAAGATCTCCAACATCAAGGATCTGCTGCCCATCGTCGACAAGGTGATCCAGGCCAACAAGCAGCTCCTGATCATCGCGGAGGACGTCGACGGCGAGGCCCTGGCCACGCTGATCGTCAACAAGATCCGCGGCATCTTCAAGTCGGTCGCCGTCAAGGCTCCCGGCTTCGGCGACCGCCGCAAGGCGCAGCTGCAGGACATCGCCATCCTCACCGGTGGCCAGGTCATCTCCGAGGAGGTCGGCCTCAAGCTCGAGAACGTCACCCTCGACCTGCTCGGTCAGGCACGCAAGGTCGTCATCACCAAGGATGAGACCACCATCGTCGAGGGCGCGGGCGACCCCGAGGCCATCGCGGGACGCGTCGCTCAGATCCGCAACGAGATCGACAACACCGACAGCGACTACGACCGTGAGAAGCTGCAGGAGCGCCTGGCGAAGCTCGCCGGCGGTGTCGCGGTCATCAAGGCCGGAGCCGCGACCGAGGTCGAGCTCAAGGAGCGCAAGCACCGCATCGAGGACGCCGTCCGCAACGCGAAGGCAGCCGTCGAAGAGGGCATCGTCGCCGGTGGTGGCGTCGCCCTCATCCAGGCGGGCAAGACCGCTTTCGAGAAGCTCGAGCTCACGGGTGACGAGGCCACCGGCGCGAACATCGTCAAGGTCGCCATCGAGGCTCCGCTCAAGCAGATTGCCATCAACGCGGGCCTCGAGGCCGGCGTCGTTGTCGAGAAGGTCCGCAACCTCCCGGTCGGCCACGGCCTCAACGCCGCGACCGGCGAGTACGTCGACATGCTGGCCACCGGCATCAACGACCCGGTGAAGGTCACCCGCTCGGCCCTGCAGAACGCAGCGTCGATCGCCGGACTGTTCCTCACCACCGAGGCCGTCGTCGCCGACAAGCCGGAGAAGAACCCGGTCCCGGCCGGCGACCCCACCGGCGGCATGGACTTCTAAGTCCTACCCGGCACCACGAAGAGGGCGTCTCCCGCACGGGAGGCGCCCTCTTCTGTCGTGTCCGTCGGGTCCGTCGTGTCCGTCGGGTCCGTCGTGCCCGGCGCATCCATCGGCGAGATGCCACGAACTGTCGCGAAACGCCCGGGATGCGGTGCAGTTACTGGTATCTCGCGGGCTGCGGCGCGGCCGCCAGCCGGCGGCTCAGGCGGCCGGGGTGGGGGCCGCGGTCTCCGCGAGGGGGAGGGAGACGCGGAAGGTGGCGCCGCCGCCCTCCGTCTCGACGACCTCGACGGTGCCGCGGTGGGCGGCGACGATCGAGGAGACGATGGCGAGGCCGAGGCCGCTGCCGCCGGTCTCGCGGGCGCGGGAGGTGTCAGCGCGCCAGAAGCGCTGGAAGATCTTCTCGCGGATCTGCGGCGGGATGCCGTCGCCGTGGTCGCGCACCTCCAGGATCGCGCGGCCGGTGAGGTGGTTCACCTGCACCATGATCTCGATCGGGGTGCCCTCCGCGGTGTAGCGGAGCGCGTTGCCCATCAGGTTGGTGACGACCTGGCGCAGCTTGTTCTCCTCCGCGAGCACGATGGCGGGCTCGGCGGGGACGGGCTGGTGCAGCACCACCTTCTCCGCGGTGGTGACCGGCATCGGCTCGGTGCTGCCCGGGCGGCGGGAGCGGCCACGGCGCAGGCGCGCGAGTGTCGCACCCGCGAACGCGATCGGTCCCGTGGCGTTGCTGACGCGCGCCGCCTGGTCCTGGATGGGCATCGGGACCGTGTCCACGCCCGGTTCCTCCGGGCCGAACTCGGGGGCGGCGATCGGGTCGGGGGTGATGACGGTGACGACGCGGCCCGGGGCACCGGCCATCGCATCCATTGCGGCGTCCTGGGCGATGCGCACCAGGTCGACGGGATGCAGGTCGAGCGGCTTGGTCTCGTCGAGGCGGGCGAGTTCGAGCAGGTCTTCCACGAGGCCGCCCATCCGGATGGCCTCCTTCTCGATCCTGTCCATCGCCTGCGCGACGTCCTCCGGGGTCTGCAGGGCGCCCATCCGGTACAGCTCGGCGTAGCCGCGCACGGAGACGAGCGGGGTGCGCAGCTCGTGGCTGGCGTCCCCGACGAACCGGCGCATCTGCTCGATGGTCCTCGCGCGGTCGTTGAACGCGCGGTCGATGCGGTTCAGCATCGTGTTGAGGGAGCGGTTGAGGCGGCCGACCTCGGTGTTGGGGGTGGCGCCGCCGAGGCGCTGGCTGAAGTCGCCGTCCGCGATGGCCGCCGCCGTCTGCTCCACCTCCCGCAGCGGGGAGAACGTCGTGGTCACGAGCATCCGGGTGAGACCGGCGCCGACGATGATGACGATCACGCCGAAGCCGAGGAAGATCGCGAGGAAGCTCGCCATCACGGTGTCGATCTGCGAGGTGGTGGTCGCGACGATGGCCGTGCCGAGCGCGCCGGGCGGGTTGGTCAGCGTGACCGTCGTGGCCAGCGCGCGGTATGCGGTGTGGCCGTCGTTACTGAGCAGCGGGTAGCCGCCGGAGGGGAGGAGCTTGCTCTCCGGCACCGTCAGCGACTTGGGGACGGCGGGCCGGTGGGCCTCCGGGATGTTGGACCAGTTGGTCCTCACCAGGTTGCCGTCCGCGTCGTAGAGCGCGGCGAAGTAGTCGGACGGGCTGGCGTCCGTCGCGATCTTCTCGCTGTCGGCCGAGGTGCCGTAGAGGTAGGTGTTGAGGTAGCTGCCGCCCGACGCGGCGGACAGCTGCGCATCCAGCTGGTCGAGCAGCACGGGCTTCAGCATCGACATGGTGCCGATGCCCGTCACGAGCAGGCCGAGGGTCAGCATCAGCACGGTCACGCCGGTGATCTTGGTGCGCAGGGAGATCGCGTTCCATCGATCGAGTAAGCGTGTGTGCATGAGGCCGCCAGTTTACGCAGCCGAAGCTGTGCCAGGCATGTGGAGGAGCCTGGTCAGACCTTTGCGGCCTTCAGCATGTAGCCGAACCCGCGCTTGGTCTGGATGAGCGGCTCGCTGGAGTGCGCATCCACCTTGCGGCGCAGGTAGGAGATGTAGGACTCGACGATGCCGGCGTCGCCGTTGAAGTCGTACTCCCAGACGTGGTCGAGGATCTGCGCCTTCGACAGCACACGGTTGGGGTTGAGCATGAGGTAGCGCAGCAGCTTGAACTCGGTGGGGCTGAGCTCGATGGCGGTGTCGCCGACGAACACCTCGTGGGTGTCCTGGTCCATCGTCAGCTCGCCGGCGCGGATGACCGCGTCTTCGTCCGCCTGCATCGTGCGGCGCAGGATGGCCTTGATGCGGGCGACGATCTCGTCGAGGCTGAACGGCTTGGTGACGTAGTCGTCGCCGCCGACCGTGAGGCCGGTGATCTTGTCTTCCGTGTCGTCCTTGGCCGTCAGGAACAGGATGGGCGCGGTGTACCCGGCGCCGCGGAGGCGCTTGGTGACGCCGAAGCCGTTCATGTCGGGGAGCATCACGTCGAGGATGATGAGGTCTGGTTCCTCTTCGAGGACCGCGGAGATGGCCTGCGCGCCGTTGCCGACCGCGCGCACGGCGAACCCTGCGAAGCGGAGGCTGGTGGTGAGCAGGTCGCGGATGTTGGGCTCGTCGTCGACGATCAGGATGCGAGGTCCGGCGTTCATGGCTCCTAGTATCTGCGCGTTGGCTGAATCCTGCCTGTGAGCGCTCGGTGTGGGATTGGTGTGAGGGTCTGGCGGGTGCCGAGGGAACAGTGGATGCTGGGAGCAGCCGTCGCGAGGAGGATCCCCATGTCGAAGCCCACCGTCGTCATCGCCGGAGCAGGACTGGCAGGAGCCACCGTCGCCACCGAGTTGCGCGAGCGTGGATTCGACGGCCGCATCCTGCTGTTCGGCGCGGAGGAGCACCACCCGTACATCCGGCCGCCGCTGTCGAAGGAGTACCTGAAGGGCGAGGCGGAACGCTCGGCGGGGGACGTGCATCCGGAGGGGTGGTACGCGGAGAACGACGTCGAGTTCCTGCCGGAGACCACCGCGAACTCGTTCGATGCGGCTGCGCACGAGCTGTTCCTCGACGGAGGGGCGAGGATCACGTTCGACAGCCTGGTGATCGCGACCGGTGCGAGCCCGCGGAGGCTGAGCGTGCCCGGTGCAGGGCACGGGGCGGTGTTCACGCTGCGGACGGTCGAGGACAGCGAGTGGCTGCGCTCCGCGCTCGAGGTGGGAGGCCGCCGCGTGGTGATCGTCGGCTCCGGCTGGATCGGCCTGGAGGTCGCCGCGGCGGCGCGCGGGTACGGGAACGACGTGACGGTGGTCGGCAGCTCCGCCGTGCCGCTCAGTTCCGCGATCGGGGCCGAGCTCGGCCGCGTGTTCGAGCGGCTGCACACCGACAATGGTGTCTCGTTCCGCAACGCGGCATCGGTGGTCGCGATCGACGGCGCCGACGACGGCCTCCGCGAGGTGGTCACCGGCACCGGGGAGCGCATCCCGGCCGACCTGGTGGTCGTCGGCGTCGGCGCGGTGCCCAACACCGCCATCGCCGAGCGGTCCGGCCTCACCGTCGACAACGGCATCCCGGTCGACCAGGGGATGCGCACGGCGGCGGAGGACGTCTTCGCGGCCGGTGACGTGGCCAACCCGTTCCTCCCCGTCATCGGCCGGCACCTCCGGAACGAGCACTGGGCGAACGCCATCGCCGGCGGCACCGTGGCGGCGCGCAGCGTGCTCGGCGAGGCGGCGAGCTACGACGACATCCCGTACTTCTACTCCGACCAATACGATCTGGGGATGGAGTATTCGGGATACGGCCCGCTGGCCGCCGACGCCAGGGTCGTCTACCGCGGAGACGTCGACAGGCGCGAGTTCGTCGCGTTCTGGCTGCGCAACGACCGCGTGGTGGCCGGGATGAACGTCAACGTCTGGGATGTGAACGACCAGGTGCAGCGCCTGATCCGCTCCGGCGAGCGCGTCGACGCCGCACGCCTCACCGACGAGAGCGTGGACCTTGCCACGCTCTGAGATGTATCTGCCCCCGCTCCGCATCCCCGTCCGCACCATCGGCGCCCGCACCTTCGACTTCTCCCGCCGCGTCGCGGTGATGGCCGTCGTCAATCGCACCCCGGACTCGTTCTTCGACCGGGGGAGGACGTTTGCCCTCGACAAGGCTGTGCAGGCCAGCTTCCGCGCCGTCGAGCTCGGCGCGGATTGGGTGGACATCGGCGGCGTCCCGTTCGCGCCTGGCGACCCCATCCCGGTGGAGGCGGAGGCCGACAGGGTGGTGCCGGTGGTAGCCGAGCTGCGGGCGGGGTCGGACGTGGTCATCTCCGTGGACACCTTCCACGCCGAGGTCGCCCGTCGCGCCATCGCAGCCGGCGCGACCGTCGTGAACGACACGACCGGCCTCAGCGACCCCCGCCTGGTGTCCGTGGTCGCGGACAGCGACGCCACGCTGGTCATCACGCACAGTCTCGCCGCGCCGCGCACGTTCTACCCGCGGCCGCACTACGACGACATCGCCGCCGAGGTCGCCGCCTTCCTGCTCGGCAGGGTGGAGGTCGCGCTCGCCGCGGGCATCCCGGAGGAGCGGATCATCGTCGATCCGGGGCACGACCTCAACAAGAACACGCTGCACTCGCTGGAGCTCACCAGGAGGCTCAGCGAGATCGCCGACCTCGGATATCCGACCCTCGCCGCCGTCTCCAACAAGGACTTCATCGGGGAGACCCTGGATGCGCCGCGCGAGGCCCGCCTGGAGGGCTCCCTCGCCGCCGCGGTCGTCTCCATGGTCAACGGAGCCAGGATCATCCGGATGCACGACGTGGCCGCCTCCGTCGCCGCTGCGCGCATGACGGAGGCCATCCTCGGGCTGCGCGAGCCCGCATACCTGACGCACAACATGGGAGACGTGAATGAGTGACGCAGCCATCGCCAAGGTCTATCCGCTGCCCGCGGCGGAAGGACTCGGAGACGACGACCTCGCCGCCCTCTACAGCGATGGTGTCGGCGACGAGCCGTGGCTGCGCGTCAACTTCGTCAGCAGCGTGGACGGCGCCGCGACGCACCAGGGCCTGTCCGGCGGGCTCTCCGACGAGGCGGACAAGCGCGTTTTCGGTATCCTGCGCCGACTCTGTGACGTGGTGGTCGTCGGAGCGGGCACCGTGCGGGCGGAGGGATACGCGGCGATGCGGGTGGGCGCGGTCTCCGAGCGCTGGCGCGTTGCGCACGGGCTGAGCGCGCATCCGGTCTTCGCCATCGTCTCGGCGAGCCTCGACCTCGACCCGGCCAGCCCGATCTTCCAGGATGCGCCGGTGCGCCCCATCGTGCTCACCACCGAGATCGCCAGGCACGACACCCGCGAAGCGCTGTCGGAGGTGGCGGACGTAGTGGTCTGCGGCCGCCAGCGCGTCGAGGTGGATGCGCTGGTGCGGGTGCTCGCGGAGCGCGGCCTCGGCCGCATCCACTGCGAGGGCGGCCCGCACCTGTTCGGCGACCTGATCGCGTCCGGCGAGCTGGACGAGCTGTGCCTCACGATCAGCCCGCGGCTGGAGGCGGGAGTGGCGACCCGCATCGCCTCCGGGGCGTCGCCGATCGTGCCGGTCGGGCTGAAGCTCGCCCACACGCTCGTCTCCGGCGACACGCTCCTGCTGCGCTATGTCAGGCGCTGAGCCGCCAGGCGCTGAGCAGCCCGCCGCTGAGCAGCCCGCCGCTGAGCCGCCTGTCGTGGACGCCGCCCTCGCGCGGCGGCTGATCGACAGCCAGTTTCCCGCGTGGGCCGCCCTGCCCATCCGGCCGGTGGAGCTGGACGGCTGGGACAACCGCACCTTCAGGCTGGGGGATGCGCTGAGCATCCGGTTGCCGAGCGGCCCGTGGTATGCAGAGCAGGTGGCCAAGGAGCAGCAGTGGCTCCCGCGCCTCGCGCCCCTGCTGCCGCTGCCCATCCCGGTGCCGGTCGCTGCGGGCGACCCGGACTTCGGCTACCCGTACCCGTGGTCGGTCTACCGCTGGCTCGACGGACGCCCGGCGGCGCTCGACGGCATCGGCCACCCGGTGGCATTCGCGGAGGCGGTCGGGTCGTTCCTGGTGGCGCTGCGGTCGTGCCCGACCGACGGGGCACCGCGCCCGGGACGCCACAACTTCTTCCGCGGCGACTCTCCGTCGG
Source organism: Leifsonia sp. NCR5 (assembly GCF_002105485.1). Lineage (NCBI taxonomy): Bacteria > Bacillati > Actinomycetota > Actinomycetes > Micrococcales > Microbacteriaceae > Leifsonia > Leifsonia sp. NCR5. Next base: position 52,273 of record NZ_NCSR01000022.1, on the reverse strand, counting down.
TCTACGGCGACGAGACGCGGGCGGCCATCGCAGCGCTCGCCGCCGCGGGCGATCCGATCGACGTGGCGGCAGCCACCCGCGTCTGGGCCGAGGCGGCGGACGCGACCTGGCACGGCGACCCGGTGTGGTTCCACGGCGACATCGCGCTCGGCAACCTGCTGATGCACGACGGCGCGCTGGCAGCGGTGATCGACTTCGGCACCTCGGGTGTCGGTGACCCGGCGTGCGACCTGGCGCTGGCGTGGACGACGCTGGATGGCGAGGCGAGGGATGCGTACCGCCGCGTGCTCGGCGTGGACGACGCGATGTGGGCGCGCGGGAAAGGGTGGGCGCTGTGGAAGGCGCTGATCATGCTGCGCGACGACCCGCGGGATGCGGGGGCGCGGGGGACCGCGGAGCGGGTGCTGGCGTGAGCCGCCCTACCGCCCCTGCACCCGGCTACCCCCGCCTACGCCGCCAGCGCGTGCGCATCCAGGATCGTGTACGAGTACCCCTGCTCCGCCAGGAACCGCTGCCGATTCTGTGCGAAGTCCTGGTCGACTGTGTCGCGCGACACCAGCGTGTAGAAGTTGGCGGAGAGGCCGGACTCCTTCGGCCGCAGCAGCCGTCCGAGGCGCTGCGCCTCCTCCTGGCGGGAGCCGTAGGAGCCTGACACCTGGATGGCGACCGTCGCCTCGGGCAGGTCGACCGAGAAGTTGGCGACCTTGCTCACCACCAGCACCTCCGTCGTGCCCTCGCGGAACTCCTGGTAGAGCCGTTCGCGCTCGTCCACTGGGGTCGCGCCCGTGAGCGACGGAGCATCCAGGGCCTCCGCCAGCTCGTCGATCTGGTCGAGGTACTGGCCGATGACTAGGATGCGCTCGCCCTTGTGGCGCTCGACCAGCTGGCGCACCACATCCAGTTTGGCGGGGGCCGTGGCCGCGAGGCGGTAGCGCTCGTCGTCGGCGGCAGCGGCGTAGCTGAGGCGGTCGGAGGCGGGCAGGTCGATGCGCACCTCGTAGCAGGCGGCGGGGGAGATGAAGCCCTGGGCCTCGATCTCCTTCCACGGGGCGTCGAAGCGCTTCGGGCCGATGAGGCTGAATACGTCGCCCTCCCTGCCGTCCTCGCGCACCAGCGTTGCCGTGAGGCCGAGGCGGCGGCGGGCCTGCAGTTCGGCGGTGAGCTTGAACACCGGGGCGGGCAGCAGGTGCACCTCGTCGTAGACCACGAGGCCCCAGTCCATCGCGTCGAGCAGCGCGAGGTGCGCGTACTCGCCTTTCCGCTTGGCCGTGAGGATCTGGTAGGTGGCGATGGTGACCGGCTTGACCTCTTTCACCTGACCCGAGTATTCGCCGATCTCTTCGGCGGTCAGCGTGGTGCGCTTGAGCAGTTCGTCGCGCCACTGGCGGGCGGAGACGGTGTTGGTGACCAGGATGAGCGTCGTGGTCTTCGCGGTCGCCATCGCGCCGGCGCCGACGAGGGTCTTGCCTGCGCCGCAGGGCAGCACGACCACGCCGGACCCGCCGTCGAAAAAGTTGTCGACCGCCTTGTGCTGGTAGTCGCGCAGCTTCCAGCCGTCCTCCAGCAGGTCGATCGGATGCGGGGTGCCCGGCGTGTATCCGGCGAGGTCCTCTGCCGGCCAGCCGAGCTTCACCAGCTCCTGCTTGAGCTGGCCGCGCGCCCACGCCTCGACCACGAAGGTGTCTGCATCGCGTCGTTCGAGCAGCAGCGGCGCGATCCGCTTCGCCCCGGCCACCTCGGTGAGCACCGGCAGGTCGGTGGAGCGCAGCAGCAGCACGCCGTCGTCGTCGCGCTCGATCACGAGCCTGCCGTAGCGTGCGACGGTCTCCGCCATGTCGACGGACACGGTCTGCGGGATGGGGAACTTCGAGTACCGCTCCAGCGTGCCGAGCATGTCCTCTGCCGTGTGCCCGGCCGCGCGGGCGTTCCACAGCCCGAGGCGGGTGATCCGGTACGTGTGGATGTGCTCGGGTGCGCGTTCCAGCTCAGCGAACACGGCGAGGTCGTGCCGTGCGTCTTCGGCCGATGGATGCGCGACCTCCAGCAGGACGGTGCGGTCGCTCTGGACGATCAGGGGGCCATCTGACATAACCGCTGAGTCTACGCCCGCTTTCCTTGCGCCCTTCCCAGCTGGGTCAGTCTGCGGGGCGGAGGCCGGTGACGCTGGAGAGGGGGAGCGTGCGCTCGATGTCCGCGGCGCGGTCGCGGCCGCGGAGGCGCCCGCCGCCCACGCCGGTCGGCTCCAGCAGGTAGTCCACCACGCGGCCGTCGGGCATCGTCACCTCGACCACCACCAGTTGCCTGCCCCGGATGGCCAGGTCGAGCTGCCGGGTCAGCCACTGCTCTCCCGTACTCTCGTCGGCGGTGTCGTCCGCCTCGCGCAGGCGGGCGACGAGTGCCGCCTCCTGGTCGGCGCGCTCGACGGCCCGGGGATGCGCAACCCTCTGCCGGCGCAGCGCCTCCACGTTCCCGTCCGCGTCCTCCGCGGCCACCGGATACCGGGCGTCGCTGATCGCCCAGAACACCACATCCCGGGCGAACCGGCTCTCCAGCCTGTCCTCCGCCGCCCGGACGAGCCCGAGCGCGCTGAGCGACTGGTCGACCTGGATGGTGGTCAGCAGCGTCGCATCGGACGAGACCACCGCCGACCGCATCCGCCCGTCGTCGCCGAGGGAGCGCACGCGCACGCGGCCGTACCGTTCGGCCGCATCCCGCACCAGGTAGTCGAGCGGCTGGGGCACCCCGGTCAGCGAAATCTCCGCGAGGAACGCGTGGATGCTCTCCGCCGTCTCACCCGCGGTGATCGCGCGGTCGATGGTGGCGGCCGACACCCGGAACGTGGATGCGAGCGCCCTGCTCTCGACGTCGGCCATGCCGCGCAGCCGTCCGTCGATCGCCGGTTCGAGCGGGCCGGGGGCGACGATGGTGAGGTCGTGCTGCAGGTAGACCTTGTCCACCTCGGCGGGGAACAGCTCGCGCACGGTGTCGGCCGCGGCATCCGGGCCGTCCTCGACCAGAGCGCAACCGGCGGTGCTCGGCGCCTGGTGCGCCGTCACGCCGAGCCATTCCGCGTCGCGCGTGTACGCGGCGACCCGCTCCTCGGCCAGCTCGCGGCCGGCGGGGTACAGCCAGGCGACGTACTCGCGCAGGCTCTCGCCCCAGGCCGCCCTGCTGCGTCCGGAGAGGATGCGGCGCAGGTCGTCGGGCAGGGCATCCTGCCAGGCGGCGGCGAGGGCGCGCCAGCGGTCGGCGGTGGGGGAGTGCTGCCAGTCGGTGGCTGCCTCCGTCGGCAGCCAGACGGCGTCCTCCAGCGCGACGAGGCCCGCACGGGATGCGACGGAGAACACGGTGGGGACCACGGACACGTCCACGGCCAGGGCCCCGGCGATGCGCTTGCTCGCCGGCAGAGCGAGGCCGCCCTTCTGCAGCTCGCGCGCGCCCTCGCGGAAGAGTTCGGCGATCAGCTCGGAGACGGCGGTGACGGCGTCGAAGGCGCGCTCGGCGGCCAGCCGGTCCGTGAACCGGCGCTCGGTGTCCGGGACGGCGGCCAGCGCGGGCGGCGCCGGCTCGGCGAGGAGCGCATCCGGTGACGGCAGGCCGAGGCCGGGCCAGGCGGCCAGTTGCGCCGTGACGGCCTCGTACGCCGAGAACGCGCCGGAGTCCGGATGGGCGAGGATGAGGCCGGAGACGGCGTCCAGCGCCTCCTGGGCGGCATCGACGTCGATGCCGGGGGTGGCGGCTGCGCCGGACAGCGCTGCAGCGACCTGGGACGCATCCAACGGGGTGGATGCGCGACCGAGCGTCACCAGGACGGCCAGCCTCGTGCGGTCGAGCCCGGACAGCGCGCGCTGCACGGAGTCCCGGTCGAGGAGGGCGTCTGCGAGGTCGAAGAAGTCGGAGACGCCCGCGCGGCGGATGGTCCGCTCGCGCAGGACGCGGACGATGGACTCGTCCGGCATCGCCCGCAGGCGTGCTGCCAGGGCGAGCGTGTTCGTCATGGGCGCTGGTCCAGCCCTGCCGTCCGCCGGCCTACCGCTTGTCCGTGCGGGTTGCAGCCTTCGCCGCTTTGCTGCGCTGACGCCCGGTGATGACGATGAGCACGATCACCAGCACGAACGAGACGGACAGGCCGATCATCGGCAGGACGAACACCACGGGCCAGATGCCCTGGCCCGAACCCTGCTCCGGCATTCCGCCGAGAGCGGAGCCGATCAGGACGGCTGCGATGCAGACCAAAGAGATGATCACGAGTGCCGCAATGATGTACGACAGGATGCGCTGGAGGCGGCTTGCCGCCTGTGGGGTCTGCTGGGTCACGAAATCAAGGATAATTGAGGTTGGTCATACGATCCCCCATGTGAAATGAGGTTCCCATGCCAACCGGCAAGGTCAAGTTCTACGACGACGAGAAAGGCTTCGGCTTCATCAGCTCCGATGACGGCCAAGAAGTCTTCCTGCACGCCTCCGCCCTGCCGGCAGGTGCCGTCGTGAAAGCGGGAACCCGCCTCGAGTTCGGCATCGCCGACGGCAAGCGCGGCGCCCAGGCACTGTCGGTGCGCGTCCTCGACGCCCCGCCCAGCCTCGTGAAGATGAGCCGCAAGTCCGCGGACGACATGGCGATCATCGTCGAAGACCTCGTGAAGCTGCTCGACGGCATCGGCGCGAACCTCAAGCGGGGCAAGTACCCGGACAAGGCGCACGGCGCGAAGATCGCCGCCGTGCTGCGCCGGGTTGCGGACGACCTGGATGCCTGACACCGAGAACGAGACGGACGTCGACGCGACCACCGAGTCTTCGGAGGCCGCGTCGGCGCCGGTCGAGGACGCTCCCGTCTGGACCGTCCCGGACGACGTGCTCCTCGCATCCGTCGCCCAGGCACTGGATGCGCTGAAGGAGATCACGCCGGCGGCCACCATCGGCGCGCCCGCCGGCCACATCGTGGAGGGGGAGCACGTGCTCTCCCTGCTGTTCGAGTGCACCATGTCCGGGTATCCGGGCTGGCACTGGACGGTCACGCTGTCGCGCATCGACGACGCGTCTGCGCCGAGCGTGCTCGAGGCGGAGCTGATGCCGGGCGAGCGCGCCCTGCTGGCGCCGGACTGGGTGCCGTGGTCGGAGCGGCTCGCGGAGTACCAGGCGTCCCAGGAGGCCATCGCGGCGGCGGAGGCCGACGCGGGCGACGACGATGACGAGGCGGACGACGAGCTCGACGTCGACGACGACGACGAGACGGACGACGACTTCGAAGACGAGGACGAGGACGGCGAGCACGACGTGCACGACCTGCACCCGGACGACCTCGACGGCGTCGACATCGAGAGCGCGGACGAGTCGTACGAGGACGCCGACGACTCAGACGTCGACGACGACTCAGCGGCGTTTGACGGTGAGGTATCCGAGGCCGACGAGGCCGAGGCCGAGACCGACGAGGACGGTCCAGAGCCACCAGCCGTCTCCGGAGGCGCTCAGCTGACGGAAGAAGACCAGCGTCACGACGAGAGCGACCAGCCACAGGCCTAGCCCGACGAGCACGGCCTTCCTGTCGTCCGTCTTCACGGGGACAGGATCAGGCCGTCGCTCGTCGTCGCGGAGCCAGAGGCGCACTGTGTCTGCCGCTCAGCCCAGCTGGCCGACGACGTACTCGATGCAGCCGATCAGGGCGCGGACGTCGTCCGGCTCGATGGCCGTGAACGTCGCGACGCGCAGCTGGTTGCGGCCGAGCTTGCGGTACGGCTCCGTGTCGACAACGCCGTTGGCGCGCAGGATCTTGGCGACGGCGGACGCGTCGACCGCGTCGTCGAAGTCGATCGTGACGACGACCTGCGAGCGGTGCGAAGGATCGGCGACGAACGGCGTCGCGTAGTCCACGCCCTCCGCCCAGCTGTAGAGCGCGTTCGAGGACTCCGCCGTGCGGGCGTCTGCCCAGGCGAGACCGCCGTTGTCGTTCATCCACTGGATCTGGTTCTCGAGCAGCACCAGCGTGGAGACGGCCGGGGTGTTCAGCGTCTGGTTGAGGCGCGAGTTGTCGATCGCGTTCTTGATGCTGAGGAACTCCGGGATGTACCTGTCGCTCGCCGCGATCCGCTCGACCCGCTCGATGGCTGCGGGGGAGAAGAGGGCGAGCCAGAGGCCGCCGTCCGACGCGAAGTTCTTCTGCGGGGCGAAGTAGTAGATGTCCGACTCCGCTGCGTCGATGTCGACGCCGCCCGCCGCACTGGTCGCGTCGATCACCGTGAGGGCGCCGTCGTCGCCGTGCACGCGCTTCACAGGCGCCATGACGCCGGTGGAGGTCTCGTTGTGCGGCCAGGCGTACACGTCGATGCCCGCAGCCGCCTGCGCCTCGCTGCGCGAACCGGCAGGGGCGTCGATCACCTGGGGGGCATCCAGCCACGGGGTCTTCGCGGCGGCGGCGAACTTGCCGCCGAACTCGCCGAAGACGAGGTTCTGGCTGCGCTTCTCGATCAGGGAGAACGCCGCGGCGTCCCAGAACGCGGTCGAGCCGCCGTTGCCGAGGACGACTTCGTAGCCGTCCGGGATGCGGAACAGCTCGCCGAGCCCGTCGCGCACGCGGCCGACGAGGTTCTTGATCGGAGCCTGGCGGTGCGAGGTGCCGAGGAGCTGCGCTCCGGCACCGGCGAGGTAGGACACCTGCTCCTGGCGGACCTTGGATGGGCCGCATCCGAATCGTCCGTCGGCGGGCAGCAGATCAGTGGGAATCGTCACATCCGGCATATCCAGAGTCTATTGGCTGTTGGAACTCCTGTCGGTCGACTCCTGCCGTGGCTACAGCCCGCTGTCACCGGCACCAAGTAGGCTCTACTGGACATACGCGTGACAACAGCTGGAGGGTTGATGACCGACCTGATCGATACGACCGAGATGTACCTTCGCACCATCCTGGAATTGGAAGAGGACAACATCGTCCCGCTGCGTGCGCGCATCTCGGAGCGTCTCGGCCACTCAGGCCCGACCGTCTCCCAGACCGTCGGCCGCATGGAACGGGACGGCCTCGTCGTCGTCTCCGGCGACCGCCACCTCGAACTCACCGACGACGGGCGCCGCAAGGCCGTCCACGTGATGCGCAAGCACCGCCTGGCCGAGCGCCTGCTCAGCGACGTGATCGAGCTCGAGTGGGAGTACGTCCACGAAGAGGCCTGCCGCTGGGAGCACGTGATGAGCGAGCAGGTCGAGCGCAAGCTGCTCACCATGCTCGGGCACCCGACCGAGTCGCCGTACGGCAACCCCATCCCTGGCCTGGACGAGCTGGGCGACATCGAGTCGCCCACCACCGAGGGCCTCACCAACCTCGTGGATGTCGTCGTGGGCAACAGTTCGGGGGTTTCTGCCAGGATCAAGCGCCTCGGCGAGCCCGCCCAGGTCGACCCCGAGCTGCTGCTGCAGCTCAAGCAGGCCGGCGTTTTTCCGGGCTCGACCGGCACATTCACTCCGGCAGGCTCGTACGTCGCCGTGCAGATCGACGGCTACGAGAACGGGCTGGAACTCCCCAACGAACTCGCAGCGCACATCTTCGTCGAGGCCTGATTTCCGTTACCGACTTGTTAAAATATCGGCAAAAGGATGTGACAAAGCGGGGGTCGTCCCGTAGTCTCTAACGAGTCCGACGGGCCAGAAGCCGGCCACAGGACCCGAACCGGGACGCTCCACCCCCCACTCCTGTCTCCTGGTTCGCGAAGCCAAGCTATAAGCATCCGGGACGGGGCAGCTACCTAGTGCTGTTGGAGCGCAGGAGGTTCAAACCTTGGCACTATTAGGTACACCCGGCTCTGAAGAGCGCCCCGCAAACCCGAATAGCTCGACCCCCGCACCCTCCGACCTCGCGTCCCGCCGCTCCGTGCGCCGCGCGCCGGTGCGCCAGACGGCCGTCGAGCCCACCACCGGAACCGCGTTCCGGAAGCCCGCGGACAAGAAGACGAGCAAGAAGGTCAAAGGCGGCGTGATCAACGTCGCCGTCATGACCCTCGCCGCCGGTCTCATCGCCACGATGGCGATCCCCGCCTATGCGTTCAACCCGCAGGGTGCAGACACCGCGCAGTTCAAGAGCAGCGCCGTGGACAGCATGAAGAAGGCCCAGCCGCAGAGCGTCGAGGTCCCGCAGACCGTCGCAGCGGCAGCCGTCGCCCGCGACGCGGCCACCGCCACCAGCGAGCAGGAGCTGTCGGCAGCCAAGGCGGCCAAGGCCGCAGAGCTGGCCCGCCAGCAGGCCGCCGTCTCGTTCGCGAGCTACGCCAGCTATTCCGGCCCGTCGGTCACCGACTTCCTGGCCAACCCTCCGTACCCCAGCTTCAGCCTCCCGCAGGTGTTCTCGGTCGCGCAGCAGTACATCGGCACCCCGTACGTCTTCGGCGGCTCGACGCCCACCGGCTTCGACTGCTCGGGCTACGTCATGTACGTCTACGCCCAGTTCGGGATCTCCCTGCCGCACTCGGTCTCCGGCCAGGCGGCGATGGGCAAGCGCATCTCGATCGCGGACGCCCAGCCGGGCGACCTGGTCATCATGCCCGGCCACGACGGCTTCTACGCCGGAAACGGCAACATCATGGACGCGCCGGACACCGGCCGCAGCATCTCCATCCGCCCCATCTGGACGAGCGACTACTACATCGTCCGTCTGGGCATCTGACACCTCGTTTCGACCGGTTCCTGAGGCTTCCAGGACCCGAACGGAACGTGAACTCCGCGTAACGCGGACCGCGAGCGGCGCGCCACGAATATGTGGTGCGCCGTTTCTGCGTTACTCTGATCCCCTGAAACCGTGAATGTCCACGCGTTGGATGTTCGCACCGCGAGAGATCCGGGAGTGCGATGGCCGAGCCGCGCAGGGTGACTTCCTGGCTAGAGCGCGGCCGTTTCGCGGGAGCGGGCGCCGCATCTCCTGTCGCCGCATCCGCTGTGGCCGCATCCACTCTCGCCGTCGACGAGCTGATAGCCCGCCACCACGACTTCCTCGCCTGTCGTCACCACACCGTGGCCTGCCGCCGCCCCTTCGTGGCCTGCCGCCACCATGCCGCCGTTTCACTGGGCGCTGTCCGCACGGACAGTGCCCTTTTTGTTTTCCAGGAAGGTCCACGATGAAGACACTGGTCCTCAATGCCGGCTACGAACCCCTGGCGGTCGTCTCCTTCAAACGCGCCATCGTGCTCGTGATGAACCAGAAAGCCACGGTCCTGTCGATCGACCAGGCCCACCCGGTCTGGGGCATCTCCGCCAGCTACGAGCGCCCGTCGGTCATCCTCCTCACCCGCTACGTCCGCATCCCGCGCGGTCGTGCGGTCCCCGTAAGCCGCCGCGGCGTCCTCCGCCGGGATGCGCACCGCTGCGCATACTGCGGAAAGTCGGCCACCACGATCGACCACGTTCTCCCACGCTCCCGCGGCGGTGCCGACAGCTGGGAAAACCTCGTCGCCTGCTGCCTCCGCTGCAACAACGTCAAAGGCAACCACACCCCCGCCGAGATGAACTGGACCCTCGCCTTCACCCCGCGAGTGCCCCACGACGCATCCTGGGTGGTGCGCGGCACCGAGGTCGCCCAGCCCGACTGGAGCGACTACCTCGCCCCAGCAGCCTGACGCGCCGCCGCGGTTTCGCGCTGACTCGCGGCCCCCGGTAGAGTGGTGCGGGTCAGCCTCTGTAGCTCAATGGAAGAGCTGCTCCGTCCTAAGGAGAAGGTTGGGGGTTCGAGTCCCTCCAGGGGCACTTTTCGAGTGCGGAAAAAGTGCTGGTCAGAGCCGAAATTCGAGCATTGCATAACGCTCGATATTCACGATTTGCCCACATTTTGCCCACAGGGTCGCCGGAAACTCTAAGCAACTCTAAGAACCCTTCCTGACCTCGGATGCAGCCCTGTAGAGCGCCTCTCACCCGGTCAGCGCGCCTGTCGCGTGAAGCTGAGCCGGACAACTACCGCCGGTAAAGAGATGCCTGAAGACCGGGAACGGGTTCAAAGATCGAGGCCCTCCAGCGCGCCTCTGAGGACCTTGATGCCGACGCGAATTCGGGTTTCGCCGTGGTCCATCGTGAGAGAAGTGGACTCAACGATTCCGACCTCGTCGATCGCGGCGTCTGGTACGTACACGAGGCCGCCGACGTGAACCATCTCGTTGACCGAGAACTCGGCGTGGTCACCGTCCAGGTCGATTTCGTCAACGGCGGAGAGCACGCTCGGCCGGTCGAATTCGACGAGGTAATCCAGACTCGTTTCGAGCGTTGTCTGGAGCAGATCGTTGAGGACGTCGAACGATCGAGCGTAGTTGGCTGCGTCGCCCGTCAGCGAGTCCAGCGCGCCTTCAAGCTTGTCGTGTCTGAACTCTAGCCTTCTGATTAGATTTCCCGGCTCAAATTGATCGACTGCCTCGTTGCGAACCTCGTGACGCAGACTCGTGTTCACTCTGCGCAGCTGGTCGATATCGCTCGCGGTGAGAGCGGCCTGCGCACCCTCAAATTGACGCCACTCCTCTTCATGAGCGAAAGCTTCGGCCACCCTTGCAGCGGCTTCCCCAAGTTCCCGCCCGCTGCCGGCAACTCTGGGAGGCGCGGACATCAACTGGTAGCCAGCGGCAAAGTCTTGACGTGCCCAAGGGATGTGGTGGATTTGGTCCGACGATACGAGAGGCGCGCCGTCAACGAGTTGTGGTACGCGCAACATGGGGAAGCCCGGAAGCTGTGCACGCATCCAGCCGAGCTGCAGCCTGTATGTCGTCGCGACCTTGGTTGCGTCGCTCAGCCATTCGGCAAGGCCGGGCGGCGCTTCGGCCCCCGCTAAGAACGGGCTCTGGCTCATGAGATGGTAGAAGTATGCGACCCGGAGAGGGCCGGAGCGACCGCCCCCGGCTTGCATCATCTCGATTCGTTCAGGGAGACCGGTGCGCGGAGACCGGTGACGGCTCGGCATTTGCGCAAGCACCCGCCGGACGTCTTCTTCCGCGCGCCATGCCCCGGCGAAACTCTCGATCTGCTTCCACAGCAAGGAACTCATGACAGCCAGCCCCTTCTGCCAACGAGTGATTCGATCGCGCTTCGCACCGTTTCCGTCGCCGCGCGACCGCCGCCGCCTGAGCAATAGTTCATAACTGTCGTGCGGGCGCCATCGTCATTGCCGACGCTTGGATCGGTCTCGATAGTTACGTGAACGTCAGGGGCGGCCCAGTAGCTCAGCGTCCAGTCGCACGCACCGAAGTGGTCTACGGCGCCGCCGACTCGCGCATGTACGCCAGTGGGCCCAATCTCGTCGGCCAACGCTCGACTCTGCATGCCGGGAAATAGCGCGACGCAATCCCTAAGCGCACGTTGGCGTTCCTTCGCTACCAGTTGTACCGCTGCGCGTGCAGCGTCGGCGTCTGTGGGTCTCTGCACCCGGCTCGACGGTGGAGGTTTGAGGCGCGTCCGGAGATTGAGTCTCCAGAGGCGGACCGCCGCAGCAAGAGGTCCATCGTCCGGATCGAGTACGACCGTAGGCCCCCCGGTTTGCATCATGGCGGTGCGCCGGCCGTCAGGAAGCTCGCGAAGCGTTACCGACACGTCGGCGTCCAACAGCACTTGAAGCAGTGCACTCGTAGAGGCGGCTACCTCCTTGACGGATAGCGCAGGCTTGTCGTTTACAGACGCGGCGAACGCGACAAACGGGATGTCGCGAGCGATGAGATGGCCCATCTCCATAGCCATCGACCGTCGTTGCTCTGTAGCGAACCTGATCCACTGTTCGTCACTCGCGAGCAGGCGTGAAGGGAGGTCAATCATTCCCTGGGAGATTGCCCTGGCGGCGAGGTAATCCGCGATCGAGTCGTGAAACGGAACGATAACCCCGGACTGATTCAGGACGTTGGTGATACCGCTATGCGAGGCGAACTCTCTAACTTCGCGCCCCGAAACGTTCAGCTCGGGGTGAGCGTCGGCGATGGAATCTGTCAATTGAATCCACTCGTACGCATCCGAATAGCGGCGCTGCAGTGATACCAGGTGCGCGAAGGTCTCTTCGAGAACTGCCAACAACGCGCCGCTCGCACTACCTGCCGCGCGAGCGGCGAGTTCGTCGACGAATGTGGCGTACACCTCGGAGCGGTTTAGTTCATCCGTCCCGCTCCGCGCGAAGCTTCGGACGTAAAGAGTCAGAAGGAACGGGTTCCGAGCCCCGTCACCGAGCTGATGGTCGGCTCGTTGCAGTACGGTCCTCCGGACGTGCTCCGAAACGGCTTTGTCTAGAAGTCGACATACGATTTCATCGGCCCTGTCATGGCCGAGTGGTTCGACGGCGTACTCGGCGTAACGGACACCGGACGGGAGGAGAGCTCTTAGAGCCGCAATGCTGCGGCCTACAACGATGATCTTGGCCGTACCCGGACGCGATAGGAGCACTCGGAGATCGGACGCCAGGGACCGGGCCGCCTCGGCAGGAATCTCGGAAGCGCCGTCTATGACGAGGGTCACGGCGGAATCGGCCAGGATTTGGCGTCCCGTGGAAGGTGGCAACGCACGACCGATCGCGAAGCCGAGGGAGTCTGCGGCAAGTGCGTCGAGGCGGCCGGCGATATATGTCTCTGCCCGGGCCAGGATTACGGTGCGCCCCGCTCGTGCGGCGTGATTCTGTAGCAATCGGGTCACGCTGGATTTTCCTGTTCCCGTTCCCCCGCTCAGGGTCGCTGGACAGTCCTCGCCGATGGCAAACGCTGGCGCGGACTCTGCACCCGCCTCAAGGCGGTGCACCGAAAGGTCCACAAGATCCATCGGAAGTCTAAGCACGGCGTCGAAATGGTCGCCCACCAGGCCACCCGGCCATCGCGAATCGGGTGGTTGCCCGGCGAGCCCTCCGACGATATCCCGGAGTTCGGCTTCAGAGACGATGCGTTCCTCTGGGTCCTTGCGGCCGGCGCGTTCGGTCAACACTCGAAACAGAGTGTTCACTGTCTGCATGGCAGCTTCGCTCACACCAGCCGAACGAATTAGAGGATCAACAAATGCCGCGGCGCGACGATCGGCGCTCGCGAGGAGGCTGCCAACGGTGTCGGGAGCAACCTTGACGAAGCTGTTGCGAAGACGTCGTGCCTTGTCATCTCCGACAAAACTGATAAGGCCTTGGGTACTTCCGTCGCGGCTTGCATCAAGCGCGTCTACAAAGTTCTGGGCACCAGGACCGAGGACTCCGTCGGTGACGAAGGTGAATATTGCCCCATCGTCATCGCCTTCGAGCCATTTCTCGAAAATACTGATAACAAGTGCAGGAGTCCAGGGCGTCCCAGCACGCGTCTTCGCCTGCAGCGCTTCCAAGCGGCGCCCGTTACCATCGAGCACCTCTAGGTCGACGATGTCGTCCATACCTTCGACGCGCAGTGAGTGTCCAAGACCAGCTTCAACGATGTCGAGGGCGAGATGCACGGCCTGCGCTTGTTGGTACCCGATTCCTCTGAAGGTGTCGGTGCCCGCCATCCGCCAAGTATGGCATTGACCCGAACGGTCGGTATGAAATGGCAGCCGCGCTCTAGGCTTTGTGCTCTTGATGTCCACCACAAACGCACCGGGATTGCGCACAGCTCTTCATCGACCATTGCCAGGCAAGAGACTCTCAATCGGACCATAGCGAACCGCTACTTTCCTCTAGCACACGGTCATTGAGTCGATCGGCGACCGACCCGAGATCGTCTTCGAAGAGATCCGCGTACGTGTCGAGCGTCATCGCAGCCGACTTGTGCCCGAGCATTCGCTGGAGGGCTTTGACGTTGGCGCCGGCGCTTACGGCCAGGCTGGCGGCGGTGTGCTTAAGGTCGTGCGGGGTCATGTGCTCGAGTCCCGCATCGCGCAAAGCGGTCAGCCACCAGGATTGCCGGTTCCAGGCTGTGTCTGGTCGAGCAAGGTAGCCGCCGGCACGGGCGGGGAACACGAGCTCGTTTCGCTTTTTCCCAGCGATGAGCGCCTCGAGGCGAGGAGCGAGGAATGCTGGGAACGGTACTGAACGAGCCTCCCAACTCTTTGGCGGTCCGACGTGGATGAGGCCGTCCACTTCTGTCGCGGTCTGGTGGATGGCCAGACGGCAACGGTCAAGGTCGATGTCGTTCACGGTGAGCGCGACAGCTTCGCCCCACCGGATGCCGGTGTAGGCCAGTGTCAACACGAGCACGCTGCGCTTGTCATCGGGCACCGCTCGTGCGAAGCGGAAGACCTCCTCGTTGGTTAGATACCGGCGACGCTTCTTGGTCCCCTTACGTGGAAGGTTGCTCGCACCTCGAGCCGGATTCGCCGGAATCCTGCCATCACGTACCGCAACATCGAGGATCCCGGCGAGGATCCCCACCGCGCGCAAGACGACGCCGGCCGATCGTGGCTTACCGGCATTGCCCACGCGGACCCGCACCGTGACAGCTTTGCCCTGGCTTAGTTCTCGGATCCACTTCTCGACCGCGGAGGGGCGAATTGCGCCGATCGGTGTCGCCGCCCAGCGCGGCTCGACGTAGACGCGCCAGGCGATGCGGATGGGGGAGAAGCTGGAGGGTTTGAGGGCTTGCTCCTTGTTGGCGAGCCATTCTTCGGCGAGCTCGCCGACTGTGATCTTGGATTGAGATGCCTCGAGGTAGGTCCCCTTCATCATCGCTACTTCGACCGTCGCGTTGTATAGCTCCGCTTCACGCTTTGTGCGAAATCCCCGCTTCTCGCGCTGTTGGTGCTCGGGGTCGCGCCAGCGCACACGATAGCGGCGGCCCTTGGCCGACTCGTAAGCGTCGATGCTTCCCACTTGCAGAACCTAACTCTCGCCACCGACGAGGCCGGCTCGCGCAGACGACGGCAAGCGAGCTCGCCGACTATCTGAGGATGGGTGCACTCTGGACCTGTGAGCGAGACGCCTGAACCAAGACCGCGCGGAGCGACGGACGATGAAGCCGTCGAGCTGTGCAGGGATTGGATGCGCTACCTTGGCGCCGCAGACGCAGTCGTGGCAACCGGTGAGCCCCGCCAACTTTGCGACCTGTATGCGTCCGGCTATCTCGGCTGGGTCGAAAACAAGCGAGGGAACCTGCAGATCGCTCAGGTTGAGCATGCGGCGGCGGTCGTCGCTGCCGACGGTCGTCGGGGCCTGATCTTCGCTCGTCATGGCGTGCTTCCTGCCGCAAGGGTGAGGGCCGATGAACTTGGAATCGCGATCTTCGGGTTTGATCCTCGAGGTGGCACGCTCGATGGCGTAAATCTGCTTGGCCGCGAACTGTTCGCATGGGCTCACGCCCGGCAGATCTAGCGGCATGATCACTTGAGGCCCGCCGACGCGAGTTGACCATCCGGCGTACCGAGGATCGGTCCGGCAGACGCCTGGGCAGCCCGACGGAGTTCCGTCAGCGCTGCCGCCCGCGACTTCTCCATCGTCTCTTCCAAATCATGGCGTTGCATCGTCTCGACCAGCTGGGCCTTCGCGGAGTCCGTGGTCGGAGCCACCAGCACCGCGGCGTTGTGCTGCTTTCCTCGAGTGAGGCCGACGTAGAGGCCGGCAGCGTCGACACCTGGTCCAACGAGGGCACGATCTGTCGTCTCGCCCTGGACGCCGTAGACCGTTGTGGCGTAGGCGAGATGGATGTGCGATGCGGCGTAGTCGAGGCTGACTTTCCTTAGATCTGTCGTGTCGGTGCTCGATGCCAGAATCGCATGGTCGTTGCCGATGGCTTTCACGATCCAGTTCTGGCGGTTCTGGACATCCGCAGAAGTGTCATTGCGGCGGGTCTGGACAACGTCACCGACGAAGATCGCCTGACCCAATTGTCCGGAAAGTGGACGCCCAGGGCGGACGGCCCCGGAGTCGATCCGTCGGCGTTGGATCGCTTCGCTGATCTCCTGGGCTTCGGCGTGCGTTGCCGTGACTAGCGCGATCGTCTCGTGACGACGCGTGGCGTCGAACCATCCTTCGACCATCGCCTCGCGTGCGGAGTGATCGCTATCGGTCAGCAGGACGTGATCAGTTCGAATGAGGTCCTCGGCGACCTCGAACATCTCATCCTCGGCTTGAGGGTCCCGGAGCCGATGCGCGAGCTCCGCCCACACCGGATCGTTGAAACGGTGGGTGGTCGCGAGCTCCACCCGGTCTGGCGAGCGGCGCCAGAAGAGCGCCAAGGCGCCCGAGTGCCCGACCGGCAAGGCTTGTTGCTGGTCTCCGACCAATGCAACGCCCACCCCAGTGTCCCGTATCACATCGAGCAGCGCGGAGGCGGCCTCGAGGTCGAGCATGCCAGCCTCGTCGACAACGATGCGATCCCCGGGGCGAACGCTGACTCGCGGGCCGAGATAGCTGCCGCCATCGGCCGGGTCCAGCTCGCCGATCGAGAGCCGCCGCCACTCAGTTGCGCCCGACGCGGTGGCCGCCCAACGCCATCCGTAGTCGTAGAGAAATTGGTGGAGGGACGACGACGCGCTCATTGTTTCGCGTCCGGCGACGGCGGAGGCTTTCTTGGTTGGCGCGACGATGATCATGTTGTGGCCGCGTCGCCGAAGAGCAGCGCCCGCGACTTTGAGCATCGTGGTCTTACCTGTGCCGGCCGGTCCGGAGATGACGACGTTGCGGGAGGTGCCACCGATCGCGGCCGCACCCGAGAGCTGTTCCTCATCGAGTGTCCGATCGGGCTCAATCACCTGAGCGATCGCAGCGACCTCGTCTGTGTCAAGGATCCGTCCCGGCGCGGAGAACGCGTCGACCTTGTGGGCGAGGGTGGCCTTCAGAGTGGCGGTGGACACCGCCATGAGGTGTTTGACGTGCTTCGGCGCATCCGGCTCCGAGATCAACGTCACGGTGTGCGAACGTGCCACGACTTCCTCAGCGAGCTTGGCGAGGGCGTCCCGGTCGGCGACAACACCGGTCGCTGCGATCGCGCGGAGCGCACCGGCCCGCACATCCATCATGCTGAAGCGGCCACCGCTGCCGGTCGAGCGGGCGTCGGCGTCGACAACAGCCTTGGCCGCCAATAACTCGAGGTCGAGATCCTGGACGGTGGCCGGAGCTAGGAGCGCGGGAGGACGTTTCATGCGGAGCGCAGGGTCGGCGGCATGTAGTTCTTCTCGGACGAGTTCGGCCCATCCGTCTTCGTCCAGGTCGCCGGGTTTGTTGGGTCGGCCGACAGCCCACGCCCAGTGGTCGATCTGACTGAGGACATCGTGGGACGGTTCCTGGCCCGGGTGATGTTGCTTCCACCAGGCGGTGCGGGTGATCTTGTTGGCTTCGATCTGCGCGGACCGCTTCGACAACGGCCGCACCAGGTGCTGCAACTGGGCGATTTCCCCATCCGCGGTGAGGGTGAGCCCCTTCGCAGCGAGAGCCCCGACCCATGTGGGGTCGGTGCGGGAGGCTAGGTCCCCTTCGGCGTTGATCACGTTCTGGAACCGCAACGCGACCCGGGTGTCGATGTTCGACCATTTGCCGTCCCGCCCTTGGACTTTGACGTTCAACCAGAGGTGGCGGTGCTTGTGCGGATCCAACGAGCGGGAGCGTTCGTGCCGGAGTTCGACGACCTCGATCCGGGCCAGGGTCTCGCGGATCGTGCCGCCTTTGCCGCGGCGGGCGTTGAGCTCGGACTGCCAGAGCTTGATGATCCGGTCCCGGAGTCGATCTTGGAGGTCCTCGTATGCGGCGGCGAGGTCGGGGTCGAGCATGGCGGCGATCGAGAACGACTTCGGTGCGTTGATCGTCGCATCCAGAATGAGGTCCGCGACCGGGGACTCGAGGTCACGGCCGCGACGTTCCCCGGTGAGGGGGTCGAGTCCGTCGACCCAGGCTTTGAGCTGGTCCCGGGTGAGGAGGTCGTCACGGATGGCACCGTCTTCGACGATGTACCTGGTCATCACCGCGTCGGCGTACCCAGTGGCGGCGATGACACCGTCGGCGGTCTTGGCGGTGAGGGTGGCGTCACAGACACCACTGAAGGCGTAGTTGACCGCTTGCTTGACCCCGTGGGATTGCTGCCCTCGCTTCCATCTGGCTACTCCGCCTCGCACGTGCACTCACCTCCCGCTAACCTCGTCATGGGCTTCCCGAAACCGGTCAGCCTTGTCCTTTCGAAAAAACGTCCTTCTACTTAGAACTTCTGGTTCCAATGTCGCTTTGGCGCGCAAACGGCCCGAATGTCCGAAACACGCCAGAAATTCGTCGGAATCGGGCCAAATCTTCGGTTGAACCGTGCCGCTGGCCGCAGTGCCATCGTCCGTCTAACCACCGACGCGGACTCCAGCGGGCTGCGGGTCAGCTTCTTCGATAGCAAGACGGCAGGGTCGGCTCCGGGCGCACCCGCCGCTTGGACCGGGCAGTTCGACGAGCCGTCAGTAAACACCAACGGCGACATCCGACGCGGTGCTGTCCCCGAAACCAATGCCCTCATACCTACACGTTGTGTGTCCAAGGCCGATTTGACGCGCAAATCCGAAATTCGCAGAAATCGCTCAATTGCGACCACATCCCGCTGCCGAGCACTCGGACTTCCCAACACGCTAACGGCCCTGCAGCGCGACCGATTCGATGGTCGATGAATCAGACAGATGCGGACGGCAGTGCCGGCTCCTCCCTAACGAGGCGGGTGAGGTTGACGAAGGGCACACATGCCGTCTCCGCGATGAGGGCGGCGAGCCAACCGATAGCAGTGTTCGGGTCGGCCGCGATCGCCCACCCGTCCATCACGTAAGTGCTGACTGTCTCAACGCATTCCTGCTTCTCCGCTGCGGTCGGTAGGAGGACCCTTCCACGCCGAGGAGTCCGCGCTCCAGCTCCCTTGCCATGTTGCTGGTGTCGATGATGAATTCCCGCATCCCACTCACTCCCAAGGTCGATCGTTTTTGAGCGCCTTTCCGGCGAGTGATCGAGAGCGCGTGGGAGGCGTGTAGTGCCGGGACCGTGGAGTAACGGGGGAGCGCAGCGGAGGAGGCTACGCCGCGAAAGCCCGGCACGGAGCACCGGACACGAGCTACGATCGGGCGACGGAAAGGCCCTCAAAGCTCAGTAGGGCAGCGCCGCGAGCGGCGTCCTCGATCAGAGCCCTGGGACGAGATGGATGCGGCATCTGGGTCGCGCACGGAGAGTCGATGATGGCCGTCAGGCGCGAGTCTGCAGCCCGCAAGCAGACGCTTTCGTCCTCGTGCAGGCGGCACTGTAGGGCGGAAGATCGAACTCCGAGCATCGTGCGATCAGCTGCAACCAGGTTGACACAGGACCCCTTCGGAACCGGCCCTGCGCGGGTCGCTCCACTTAAGTGCCTACGTGCATTCGCTCTTGGTCTAATCTCCCTCGTATCTCCTTTGGCCCTGGCTTGTCAATCTATGTCTTGGTTTCTATCTCTGTTCTTCATTGGTCCTTGGTCACTTTCCTCTGGTTACTCTTCATTGGGCTCTCCCTTAGGTGGCATTAGCCCGAGCTCGAACTTGGAGGATCGCACAACAGCCACCCGGCGATAGGTCTTGATGTCTGACCTCGTCGTCGACGCGCTGCAGATGGTCGAGTGGACAGGGCCTTGTTGTTTGAGTTGCCGACGCGGACTTGCCGCATGATCGGGCAACCGGCGCCAACTCCGAGACTCAAACGGTCGCTTGACGCGCCGACACCATTTCGACCGCGGCGATGGGCCGCAGCGCACCGGCGATCTGCGACGCGAGGCGTTCCAGGTACGAGCGCCAGGCGAGGTCAGTCGCCACATCGTCCTTGCTCGGGAAGGTCAGCTCGATCAGACGCAGATGAAAGTCGGGCTTCGTCGCCCGAACCAGCACCGACCGTGTCCCGCCAGTGGCAGCCCCGCGTACCGGATAGAACACGGCGGCGATCTCTGGCTTCCCAATGCTGGGGCCGTCCGCCATGTAGCTGTATGCGAAGAGCTGGTAGCCGTCGGAGGCTCCTATGCCAGATTCGTCGAGCTTGTACTTCGCGTCGGCCAGGATCGTCTGGCCGCCGAGGTCGAAGTATAGGTCCGCGTTCCCGCCCTCTCCGCCCGCCCAGGGGGATTGGACCGGAAGCTGCTCGGTGACGGTCCCGTGGTCGGCACAGATGCGAAGGGCGTCGGCGAGCACCTGCTCCCACCACTTCTCCATGTAGAGGCTGATGGTGAGCGAGTGCGAGGCCGAGGCTTCCCGACCCTCGGGCATGATTGCCTTCCGACTCAGGATCTCTGCGGCCAGGTCGAGCGCTGGTTTCCACGGGTGGTCGAGTGGCGACAGTGCGAGGCGCCGGAAGGCGAGGAGCGCGCGTTCGCGATCGATTATTGTGACGGTGTCCAGGCGCCGCGCAAAGCCGATGGCGCGTGACTGAAGCGGCGCGGCAATCGCGGCGAGAGCACTCGGCGCCGGGTCAGTGGCGACGACGCGGAGAGCGGCGAGGACGATCCGCAGGACATCAGTGTCGGTAGACAGCTCGTCGAAGGTCGACTCCGCCGTGGGACGTCCGGTGAGAATCGCCAGTGCGATGCTCTGCGCTGAAAGTTTTCCGCGCGGCGTCGTCAGCGTCTCAGTCCAGGTCCGGTATCGGGGCCGAGCCCGGCCGATCACTCGGCCGACTTCGTCGAGGAACATCTGTTGGGTGACGATCCGCAGCAGCGAAGCCTCCGGGGTCCCTTGGTATGCGGCACCTCCGAACGACGAGCGTTGCCGCTTCACCAGCAGCATCAGTCGGACGACGTCCTCCAAAGTACCCGCAGTGGCCGTTGCCGCTGCGTCCTCATCGGCTGGCGCCAGGCGCACCCGCTCGAGCAGGTAGCCGTCCTGTGAGCCGCTCCTCAGTTCCGTACTAGCCGTCTCCAGCAAGCCCTGCGCGATCCGATCCCGGACGGCCGGCTCGGTTGCGATCACTACAGTGTCGAGCTCGAACAATGTGACGTGCGTCGATGAGCCAGGGAGGTGCCCGTTCGCCCAAACAGTTCGGCGACCGTCGGCCCAGGGCTTCGGCAAGACGGTGAAGGTCACCGCACCGCCCGCGCCGTCGTCCAAGACAGCGAATCCCGCACGGGTGCCGCGGGCACTCGCCTTGATAGCGATGCTGACGCTACTCGCCAGCGGACTGGTCGTCGTCTTCACCGTCCTTGGCGCGCCCTGTGGTGGGAGCCGCTGTCGCGTACTCCTCGATCGTCAGCCCGCTGGTGAGGCCGAACCCTGCTTGGGTGATCCGCAAGCCGAGGTTCCGATTCAGGAATTGCTCGAAATCAGCAAAGCCCCCGCGCACCTTTGCCTGGACACCCGCAGGCAGGTTATCGCGCACCCACGCCTCACGGAGCCCTGCAATCAGGATCTCGGGAACGAACGCCTGCGTCACCGTGTCGATCAGCTGCGGAAGGATCGAATAGCGCCATACGGTGCGTTCATCACGGTCGCCACGACGTTCGGTGGCGTCGATGCGACCGTATCCACGGCCAGAGGTGCTCTTCCCTGGGGCCGAGCGATCCAGGTATTGCTGCACGAGTGCTGGGGCGTCGCCGTTGGCGGGCACGAATTCAAGGCGGAGCTTTCTGAGGCCAAGAGGCGTCCAAATCGTGACTCCGCCGTCCTTCATCCTTCTCTCGAACCCAATCCCCGAGGATGAGAACTGCGTGTTCGGCTTACTCTGCGGGTGCTCCAGCTTGACGTCAAATCGGGATTCCTCGAAGAAGACCTCTAAGTCCACCGAAGTTCCCGGCGCCTTGATACTCTCGCCCGGTGCCACCGCCCCAAGGAGTGAAGTGGCCCACTCTTGGATCACCTGGAACTGCGAGCCGGTCGCAACCGAGCCGCTGTTTACCTCGATCCAGAAGCTGGAAGACCCTGCATCGCCAAGATCGAATAAATAGCTGTGACCGAGAGTGCTGTCGGGCCCGAGAGCGTTTTCGAGTGCCGAGTTCAGACCGTCAAGCGCCGCGACGGATCGGGCGATAACCTCGTCACCGACGGCAGGCAACGACGACTCCAGGCGCCCTTTCAATTCGTCACCGGCGAGCGGGTTCACGCGCACGAACGCGAATCTACGACGAAGTGCCGCATCGAGAGGTGCAATCGAGCGATCTGAGGAGTTCATGGTGCCGAGCACATACAGGTTGTCTGGTACCCCGAGGACGATGCCGGAGTACGGCAGGCGCGTTGTAGCGCCACCAGACCAGCAGTCCGCATGGTCGGGGTCCGCGCCGGTGCATGCCGCGCTGTGCCGGAGCCGCTTCGAAGACTCCAGACAGAGGAGGAGGTCGCCGAGCACTTTCGAAACATTTGCCCGGTTGATCTCGTCAATCAGGACAAGGAAGTCCTTTTCGGGGTTCCTTCGGGCGGCGTCGGCCCATTCACGGAAAACGCCAGGCATCAGTTCGAAGCCCTTTGGGTTGCCGCTCGGGTTGTAGCGGATCCCTTCGACAAACTCCTCGTATCCAGTGCTTGGGTGGAAGGTGATCGCCCACGCGCCGCGACCGTCCGCCCTGTTTCCCTTCAAGTCGGCGCCGAGCATGCCCTGAGGCCATTCAGTCGCGATTTCTGCGACCGAGAAGGACTTGCCAGTACCTGGCGGGCCTTCGAGGATGACGTTCTTGAAGAGACGAAGAGCCGCGATGGCCTCATCGGTAGTGGTCATTCGTCACCCTTCCGATCCGTGTCACAACAGACTAGCGACCGGCTGGCCCGCTGCATCGGCGAATGGGTCCCTACGAAGGGTGCCGGGACGGTCACCAGTTGGCTTGTAAACGCAGGCATAAGCGTGCTCGAGGGCCGGGAGAAGTCCGACGAACCCGAGCTCCTCGGCGATGACCTGATCAATAGCGTCCGTGGTCTCCCGCATCTCTGAAAGAACGTAAGTGCCCATGAACTTGCCTGCGTAAGGCGTGAACAGGACGTGCTTTGGGAAGCTATCGACGAGATCGGTCGCAAGGGTAACGAGCTTGTCTTGGGCCGCAGGCGAAAATATTGTGGGATCGACTGGTGTCGACTTGATGCCACCGGACGTGACGTCAAAGTCGTCGCCCGTTGCGTACCACCAAACGAACGCGAACTTCGAGGCTGCGACCGCCAGAAGTAGCTTGGCAGCCCTGAGTGACTCGGTCGAGATGCGCCCGATCTTTGTCTGTAGGGCGACGCGACCGTCGCGCTCATAGGCCGGGGGGTTATCAAGGAACACCGCGAGCCAGTAGAGCGCGGTCTGCTTAAACCCAACAGAGGCGATTCCGCTTCGAGGTCGTTCGAGGTTCGCCAGTGATCCCGGCGTTGCACCAGCAATTTCAATAATTTGACCGTAGGCGTTCGAGGGCAGCCGCACCCATCCGTACTTATTGCGAATCTGGGAGGGGAGGGCAATGTACTGCAACGTCTCGAACAGCGCAGGGCGGTAGGCGTCGTACCAACGATGGGTCTTGGTGACGTAGAGCTCCTTCTCGCCGCTGCCTCGGTGGCCGACGAGTATCGTGCTCCGCACCCCAAGGCCGGCGCTAAACAGCGCCGCGGGGTTCCGGGAGAAGTTGCTCACCCAGAGCCGGCCAAAGCGGGATTCCACGACTTCCCGCAGCTTCGCGAAGTCGACACTAAAGCTCGCCGAGATCGGGATGATCAGGGCCATACGACCGTCAGGCCCTGTGATCTGCGAGGCCCGCTCGGTGCACGGCGCGTAGATGTCCGGCAACGCGTCTGTTCTAAATCCCTTATAGGTGTACTCGGTAATGTCCTTCTTCTGGATGTAAGGCGGGTTGCCGATGACCACGTCGAATCCATCGCGATCGAAGACCTCTGGGAACTCGATGAACCAGTGGAATGGCCGCGTGTCGACCACCCACTCATCGAAGTTGACCTTGCGCTTTTCGATGGCGTAGTACTGCTGGTTCGTCTCCGCGCGAGCTTTCTGCAGCACGGACTTCAAGTGGGCCCGGCGCACCTTCACTGCAGCCGCGTCGTCCGCTTCCTGGGCCTGACGGAAGTCGCTGTAGGCGGCCTTGACCAGCTCTGACGACTCGCGGGCCCGAGAGGAGTTGTCATCGACAAGGAGCAGCCCCTCGCTCGCGATATCGATCTCGTCCGGGGTGCGTGCGCCAACAAGCATGTTCCCCGCCTTGATGTTGAAGTCGAGGTCCGGGAGCGGCTCGATCTTCTTCGGATCGGAGATCGCGGACGCAAGCTTCAGGAAGAGGCGCAGGCGCGCGACTTCGACCGCCTCCGGCATGATGTCCACGCCGTACAGGTTTGCCAGGCAAGCGTGTTTGAGCAGGTAGTAGTCCCGGCCACCCTTGTGGCCGTCCACGTCGTCGCGGAGCGCGTCGAGCTCGGCGTCGACGCCACGTTCGACGAGGTCGACGGTCTCGAGCAGTGCTGCGTAGACCGGTACGAGCAGATTCAGGGCCGCGAAGAGGAACGCGCCCGACCCGCAGGTTGGGTCGATAACGTGCAACTCCGTCAGCGCGACCCAGATCGATCGCAGCTTTGACGGGTCGGTTACCCGCTTGATCGCGTCAACTGCGATCGCCTCGATGTTGATGTTCGCTGACACCGCGGCGTCGACCGTCGTAATCTTGCCAGTAGCCAGAAGATCGCGGGTACCTGCGAGGTAGTCACGCCGGGCGTCGATCTCCCACCAGCTTTCGCCAGGCAGTGCGTATTGGCTGCCAACCTCGCCGAGCCATGAGGGGCGCCGGTGCGAGATTCGCTCGGCCTCGATGCCCGACGGCATCGGGTGCTCGATCCCATGGCGGAGCGAATCCCATATGTACCGCTCGGGGTCTGTCGGTAGGAGGTCCCATACCGCTACGCCGATCTTCTCCAGCCGCGAGACGATTACCGGGAGGAGCGCCGACCGGGTCATAAAGTGGGTCACGTCCTCCTTCGTGTAGTACGCGCCCATCTGCTTTGAGTTGACGAACTGCTCGAAGATGTAACCGAGGACATCCGGGTTGATCTCATCGGTCGCGGATGGTGCCGTATCAAGGTGCCAGGTGTATTCGGAGAAGAACCGGAGGATGCGCGCGAAGGCGCTGTCAGGGATCGCGATCTGGCCGCCGAACTCCTCCTCGATCGGTGTCGGGCCGAAGAGTCCGCCATTTACATAGGGCACCTTGCCAAGGATGCGTTCGATATCGGGATCGGCTACGGCCTTGTCTTTGTCATTGAGCTTTTCGAAGAATAGGGGGAGGAGCGTGTCGCGGTAAAAGCCGTAGTACTGGTCGCGGCCTCGAAGCTGCTGAACGGCTTCAAGGGTGTGCTCCAGGTACCAGAGGTCGCCGTTCAGAAACTCCTTCTTCTGCATGAAGTAGAGGAACATCAGCCGGTTGAGCAGCGTCGTCGAATACGCCTTGGCGAAGTTTTCGGTGAGCCCGGCGATCTCCTGCGCGAGGTTCTGATGCTCCGATGCGAAGCGGTCGTAGAACTTCTTGGTGACACTCGAGGCATCGAAGTGGCCGTGGATGCGATCAAGGACGTCGGTGAGGTGGAAGCCCCTCTGGTGATCCTCCTGCGTGAACACGAGCCCGGCTAGGCGCTGCGCCATGAACGCCGGAAGCGTGCCCGGCGTAGTCGCCACACGCTCGAAGGTCGTCGTGCCGGCTGGGGTCGTCCGGGGCCAGTGCCAGTACCAGTAGTCCGGAGCTTGGAACAGTTCCATGCACTCCGCGGAGAGCGGGGCGAGGGCATTGTGCACTGCCTTCATCTCCTTCGGGGTCGGTTTGGTCTCGCTCTTGACGCTGTAGACGCGGAAGCCCTTTAGCTGAGCCGCGACCTCTGGGATGAACGTCACGTCCTCAACCTCGACGGGGCCAACGGCGCCGGTCGGCGAGTCCCAAAAGAGCTCTGAGACGAAGATCCCGGTTAGGCCGTCGGTCTCGAAGCGCTTCTGCAGCGCTGCCGCCTTCGTCGTCACTGCTGCCACGGTTCGGCCCCTTCGGAAAGCCCGACAGGGTTGAAGCCCATCGAGGTGACGACCTGGACGCGCTCGACGCCCAAATCACGAACGTCGAGCAGCAGCTTGTCGTCATTCATCATGAGGAGCCGATCTATCAGGTCGTCCGGATCGCCGAGGATGCGTGCAGCACGGAGGATGCCGACCACATCCTTCTTCGCCGCCTCACGGATCGGGCTGACGTTGACCGCGTCGATGAGCTCGCTGACGCGGGCGCGAGTAATGGTAGCGATGTCGATGCGGTCGACCTGACGCCTGAGGAAGTCGTAGAGCTGTTTCCGCAGGCCGTGATTCAACAGCACGGTGTTCTGCTTTACCTGCTCCGTCATGGTGTCGGCGGCGAGCTGCATAAAGGTGAGCTGGTCGCTCAACGCATCGGCGGCGGCCTCTCCGTAAGAACTTTCGGTCGCCCTGAGCGCCTCCATCGGGGTGAGCAATTTCGTCTCCGTGCTGGTCGTGCGGATCAACAGGTCGGTGCCGGCATCAGTACGTCCGTAAGTGATTGCACTCGCCGATTCATTAAGACGGACCGCCTTGGTCGAGTAAACGAGGTCTTTCAGCGTCTTCGCGATCTCACGGTCCCGCGGTCCCGCCTTATCCCAGATGCCGAGCGCATAGGACGAGGCATCGACTTCCCCTTCGTCTTCGCTGAGATTGGCGTTGCCATTGAAAAGGCCGGATACGTCGACGGTGAAGTCGTCGTCCTCGAAAAATTGTTCGCCGCCGCCGAGGATCTGATGTGCGTTCTTAAGGCGCTTCTGCAGCCGTTCGCGGAGCTTAATGATCGCCTCGACTCCTTCCTGCGGCAGGAAGGATACGACGCGGATCGTGTCAGCCTTCTGGCCCACACGGTCAACGCGACCCGCGCGCTGGATGACCTTGATGATCGTCCACGGCAGGTCCCAGTTGACGACAATCGCCGAGTCTTGGAGGTTTTGCCCCTCACTAAGGACATCGGTTGTGACCAAGACATCTACTTCGGTCTCGCCCGCAGGAAGACCGCCGAGGTGCTCGTTTGCCTTCGGTGCGAACCGGCGGGCAACCTTGAGTGCGTCGCCAGACTGTCCGCTGGCTGACGCGATCGAACGATGCGTCCACAATGGCAGGTGCTCCGTGATGTAATCCACGGTGTCCTTGTACTCGCTGAAGACCAGCACTTTCTCGCCTGGAGGAAGCCCGTTAATCAGGCCGGCAAGCGCCTTCAGCTTGGTGTCATCCTCGGGCCTCCAGACACCGAGGGCATCGAGAAGGCCCTGAAGAATGTCGGAGTCCTCGCGGACGTGACTGAGGAGTAGATCCTTCTTGAAGAGTTGCGGCCTTACCCACCTGATGCCGGCGGGTCCTTTTTGTGCGAGTTCCTTGTACGCACCCTCGGCGTAGTCATCCCACTGCTGGGAAGTCCACCTGATGCCCCACGCCGAAGACGCAGCATCTGAGAGCTCGTCGTCAGCGTCGACGTCGTAGTCAACGTCGTCCAGGTCAAAGTACTGGTCGGAGAAGTTGCCGAGTGGGACCTTCAGGTCGTTCGACAGCGCGTAGTCCAGCACTGCGTTCCGAGCGATCATCCGCTTGACCGTGAGGATGAACGCATGGGCGCTTGAGGTGAGGCGCTTGAGTGCGGTGGTACGGATAAAGCCCGCCGCCGCCTGGATCGACTTCTCCAGGTCGGCGACTAGTTCCTTCTCCGCCTTGTCCTTGCCCTCGACGTCATCCTTCAGGTATTTGCCGAGCTGGTAACGGGCATAGGTGAGATGCTCGACCGCATCAAACGTGTTCTCGGTCGCGATCGCATCGTTCGGGTCCTTTGCTCCGCCCGGGTACTTGAGCCCCTCCGGGATGCGCCGCGGGAAGCGGAAGGTGGTACCGTCGGGGAACTTCAGGACACTATCGCCGGTCTTCTCGTCCTTCTGCCCGTAGGTCGTCTCCAAGAACTTGCGGGTGCGGCGGACGAGGAACTCGCTCAAAAGACGCTGCCAGTCCTCATTGTGTTCTGACTGATCGAAGGCAGCCAGGCTGTCGAGGCGACCGCCCGTCTTCTTGGCTAGCTCCTGCGCCCCCTTGCCCGGCCCCCTGATCGCGTCTAGCTCGGCGATATGCATGTCTGGGCGGATGCCGAGCGGCTCGTCCCAGTCGAGCCTCAGACCGAGCTGGCCGCTGATGTCCTTATGGCGAGCGTTAAACATGGTTGCAGTGAGTAGGACGACCTTGCTGTCGTTGTCGGCGACGTAGGTGTGAATAGCGTCCCATGCCTTGCGGAGTCGATTTCTCAGGTTGTGTGACTCGTCGATGAGGACAATGCGATACCGCCGCAAGTCCGGGAGCTCGCGGCTGACCATACTGAGGCTGACAACCTTCCCCGGGATGTGGAAGCGGTGCAGGTGCTCCTCCCACATCTTGACGAGGTTTTTTGGCGCGATGACAAGGACACTCTCGCCTACGGTTGCAGCGATCGCAGTGCCGGTAAGTGTCTTGCCGAGACCGACGACATCGCCAACGACAGCGATGCCCTTGCGCTCGAGCAGTCGTGTCGCCACCTGGACGGCGCTGATCTGGTGCGGCAGCAGCACATTCCTGAGCTCAGGGGGAATGTCCAGGGTGACGCCTTCCCGGGCATCACGTGAGAGCTCAAACGCGAGGCGCAGGTAGACGTGATAGGGGCTCGGCTGCTCCAGGCGAATGCACGACTCTTCGAGCACCCTCTCCAGCTCGTGAGTTATGTCAACAGAGAAGTGGTCGTCCCAGCGGGCGTCGAACCACTCGGACAGCTCGTCCGCGACCTGTTGGTCGGTTTCCTCAAGACTGAGCTCGCCCTGCTTGACGAGTCCGGCAGCCGTGAAGTTCGACGAACCGACGATGGCGCGTCGATTCTGCATTCCCCAGGCTTCGTGCGTGAGATAGAGCTTGGCGTGCAGCGGCTCGCGAGCCGAGAACTTCACCTGGAGCAGGCCATCGGCGAGGTCCCTTTGGAGCTGGCGAAGCCCGACGACCTCAGCCCTCGAAGGCACGCTCCAGGTGAGTTGACGCGCGAAGCCGAGAACTGCCTGGTTTGCCCGATTTACGGCAGTGCTCATGTCCACCAGCTGCTGGCCGCCCTCGACGGAGCGTCGGACCGAATCCTCTGTCGAGACCGACATTCCGACTAGGAGACGTACCCGCTTGCGGCCCTCAGGAGTCGGCTGCTGCATGGTGCCGATAGCCTCGCGCAGCAGTCTCCAGCCACGGAGGTTAAAGTAGCCGACGCAGGCGTCGAAGGCGTGGGCGTGCGGCAGCACAGCATTCAGAGCATCAACGAGGCTGATGTCCTCGTTGTCGACGATCCTGCTCATACGTTGCTTTCTCCGGGGCCCGACGTGTGCGCTCTAATGCCCGGTGAATCACTGGTCCGGGCGGACCACCCAACGCGCTCGACAATGTGCGCGCGCTCGATGAACAAGTCGTCGCCGAGGGTTGCGACCCGCGGCGACGCTCCGCTCTCAACGGTAGTGGCAATCGCTACGGTACCGGCAATCGCTGACATCGGCCGGGCGGCGAGAGGGAAATGCCGAACTCGGCTCCGTTCCTTGCCTGCTTTGAGGTTCGGCGCAGACGACTGGCGCGGCGGTCTCGGGACTCGGGAGTGGCCGTACAGGGGAAGGGGCTTCAGCACTCGGGCTCAGGACGAGCTGGCGGCGGGTTAACCATGGAGCGGATCGAGGGCCACATTGACCACGACCGCTTCAAAGCATGAACGGGCACCCCACTGGTCCAACACTCGGTCGCCGTCGCGATGCGCTCGTCGACGACGCGACGTTCGTGCTTCATGGCCGCCGGACTCCCTCGACGAGAGCAAATACTAAGGTCCCGGAACTGTCCTTAGAGGGAGTCGGTGTAGTGGCCCGCATGCGAACAAGGCGCCGGTGCCATAAGGATCGCCGGCTGGCGGCCTGCACGACAATCGATGCCACAGCAAACTGGTGTCATGGCTCTAACCCCCCACTCCGTACTTCGATTCAGGCTTCTCACCCTTCTCGAGCAGTTAGGAGGTTCCGCCCGACGAGCCGATCTTCTCAGTGCAATGGAGGACGCCTACCGCGACGAGTGGACAGCTGACGATCGAAGTCCGCAAGATACGCGACAATTCGAGTCAAAATGGCGCAATCGCACGAGCTTCGAGCGAATGCGGCTCGTTGAGCAAGGCTTGTTGGAAGCCAGAAATGACGGGGTATGGGAGTTAACTAGCCGTGGGCGCCAGTCGCTGTTATCGATTGACACGTCGAAGGCGACCTGGCGATATAAGGAGCTTGCTCGCCGGGAAGCGCTTTGGGCTTCTCTGGTCGGCCGCTCATCGGCCTCGCTCGTGCAGCCGAGTTTGCTGCGCTCGATCGGGATCTACGCGGGCGCGCGAGGTATATACGTTGACGTTGAGCGCACCCGAAGCGAATACTCCCCAGCTGGCGTCGCGCTGAGTTTCCTGCACCTCGGGGAGCGCTACGACAATGAGCTGTCGGATGGTGGGGTCGTTTACCACTTTCCGAAGACGAAGCGCCCGGGCCGCGACCGAGCCGAAATCGAGGCAACGGAGGCTGCCTTCGCTCTAGGACTTCCCGTGTTTGTCATCGCCGTAGCTTCAGGGTCCTACAAACACAGACATGTTTTACGTTCCTTTGTCGAGGACATCGATCCAAGAAGCGGCACCGCTCTCATCACCTTCATCGGGGACTCGGAATTGCCACCTGCGCCTCCAATCGAGGACGGATCAGCTTTCGACTTGGTAGAAATGGCCGCGACAGAGCGATGGTCCTGGCCGCACCAGGCTCGCTTCTCTTTCGATGTGATGCGCCGGTACGGACCCGCGTGCGCTGTATGTGGCCTGACAGTCAGCGAGGCTCTCGAGGCCGCCCACTTGCGCCCGAAGTCGAAAATGGGAAGCGATGACCCTCGCAACGGTCTCCCATTGTGCAGAAACCACCACCGAATGTTCGACGCATTCCTGTGGGCCGTAGATCCAAGAAACCTTAGCGTAAACATCCACAGGGCTTACAGCGCGGAAGTTCTCGGCATCACAATGAGCGATCTGACTCACCTGCCTGCGCTCCCGCATCAGGATGCTATGCGGGACGCCTGGGCGGCTTGGCTGGCCCACCAGAACACCCCGATACCGGCGGCGGATATTCGGGCCACCTGATTCGACATCGATCAGCTTCTTGGGCCCTGGACCTAGCCACATGCGCTCCGAGTCGTGGAGGTTGCTCTAGGGGCGGGACTCCGGAGCTCTAACATCCCGGGCGACGGTGGCTAAAGGGTGGTCGCTCGCGTGGCCTCGACCGCGCTGATTTCCCTCTGGACCAACGCGCCAGCAAAGGGGAACCAATAGATTCTCTCGCGCTAGCGTTGGAGAGTGACCTCACTCCTCGCCTGGCTCGATGCCGACACCGACGATCAGGCGCGTATGCGGGACATCATCAAGCTATTCACCGATCGCGATAGTCGTGATGAGCTTGGACTCGGGCAAGTGCGTGACGCGATTTCGGACGGGTTGTTTCCCGGGACGACCGTGCTTCTAACTCGTGCGCGGTATCTGCTGTTCGTCCCGTGGTGTTTCCAGCTTGCCGAAGGCGCAGCCGATCCTATAGCGCTGGCGGAGAAGAACGAGCGGCAGCTGATCTCCACTCTTCGCGCATCGGGTAGTGAAGATCTCACCGGTCTGCTCGGTGCGCGCGCCGGTCAAGCCCTTCAGACGCTGCCGTCGACGATCTACTGGGGAACGTTGCGCCGATACGGCATTGTCCGCGAGGAG
Source organism: Leifsonia sp. NCR5 (assembly GCF_002105485.1). Taxonomy (NCBI): domain Bacteria; kingdom Bacillati; phylum Actinomycetota; class Actinomycetes; order Micrococcales; family Microbacteriaceae; genus Leifsonia; species Leifsonia sp. NCR5. The sequence continues at coordinate 20,669 of NZ_NCSR01000022.1, read as the reverse complement.
AGCACCGCAAAATCCGGCGTGTTCGACTCGGTGGCACGCGTCGAGGACGGCGACGATGAAAGTGTTCGCAAACGGAGCTCGGGATGGGCTCCCACCCTTCCGCAGATTCCGCCCGAGTTCCCGCACCAGATAGATGACGTGTTCGCCCTCTCGCGGGAGGAGGCCAGTTGGCTGCGGGAACGCGTGCTGGAGCACGCACCCGACACGGTCATGTCGCACCTCATGGACCATGCGCCGCTGAAGGACAGCAGGAGCCCATGGGCTGATCCTGCCGTGCTCGGGATCGAGGGAGACGCGGCGACATTGCTGCGCAACGCGGAGGCCTTCTCGACAGCGATGCACGGGGCTGCACTGCTCTACAACCTTCTGCTGGCCGAAGAGTACGAATGCATCGTCCCGGAGGACCGACGCAGGCATCCCGCGGCAGTAGACCACTATCGAGGCGAACTGGCCGAGTGGGCCGACCGGGTCGAGCGGACGCGGATTGATCGGTGGGACATCGGGGAGCTCTGGCACTGGGTGCACGGCACCGCGAAGGCGACGATCGCGCCCGGTTCGCAGCGCTTCATCTCCGATTGGGTCGAACACGTCAAACGCGCCGACCCGCGAACGATCGCGAATGACAGTGTCGCGAAGGGTCTCGTCCGCGAGCGGGAGCGCCGCCAGAAGGGGGCGCTGGCGCGGCTGGGCAACCCGAAGCGACTCAGTGCGTGGTCCGGCGCAGCCGGTGCCGGAGCCCTCACGTTCCGCTGGGAGACGGTGCGCGCACTCGCCCTCGACATCCACGCGGGTTTGGGCCGCGATGCTTGAGCCGCAGGCGCGCGCAGCGCTGACGGACATGCTGCGCCCTCCGACGGGCTTCGCGCTGTCCCACGCCGTCGCGACGACCTTCACCCTCGATCTCGACACCGCGCTGACGGTTCCCCTTTCGTTCGCGGCGCACCGGGTCACCGCGGACGACGACCCGATCGGGATCCTCGACGCGGTTCGCCGTGTCGCTGACAAAGTCGACGTTTTCGCGCAGGCGGGGCAGGTCGGCATCGAGATCCCGCCTAGTGCGCTGGTGTCGTTTCTGGAGCCCATGGTGCATCTCGTCGAGGTCGCGCGAGGGATCTTCCACCCGAAGGTGTGGTTCCTCGAGTACGAGCGCGGGACGGAGCGCGCCTATCGATTCGTCTGCGCCAGCCGCAACCTCACCGCGGACCGGAGCTGGGATGTCGTGATCTCCCTCGACGGAGCAAAGGCGCTGCCGCCGGAGCGTGCCGCAGCACGGACGATCAACGAACCTCTCGCGCGCCTGCTCCGTGCTCTGCCGGACCTAGCGGTTCGGCCGTTGCCTCCCGCGCGGCGATCCCGCATCGAGCGCTTAGCGTCGAGCATTCGCGATGTGGTCTGGACGGCGCCCGCGGGTATGCACGATGTCCAGTTCCATGTCTGGGGTGTGGGAGATCGCCCGCACCCGGAGTTCTGGGGTGTCCGGGGACTCTTCATGTCGCCGTTCTTAACTGACGCCGGCCTGATCGAGCTCAAAAGGGGGGCCTACGGCGATGCGTACCTGGTGTCTCGGCCGACGAGCATCGACTCCCTCTCGCCGACGACCTTCGACAGGAAACTGCGCCAGGCCTATGTCCTCGACGACGCAGCCGACTTCGCGTCGGAGGACGACCTCCGGAAGAATCGTCGGTCTCCTCTCACCGGGCTCCACGCCAAGACGTACGTATTCGACCGTCAGGACGGGGCCCATGTCTTCATGGGATCGCTCAATGCCACCGGTCCGGCGCTGCACGAGAACGTCGAAGTCATGGTTGAGGCCGTCGGAAAGGTGAACACGTTCGGGGTGGAGAAGACGCTCGAAGGCCTCACCGAGTTCCTTCAGGAGTACGAGTACACCGGCGGTGTCGCGGAGACCGAGGACGACCGGGCGGATCGTGACCTCTCCGCAGTGTTGAGACGGGTCGCGGGAATCCGACTGCATGCGCGGGTGGTTCAAGGCGTGTCGTACGAACTGCACGTCTGGCGAGAGGGGGAGGTCGCGGTTCCGCCGGATGTGGAACTGTCGTGGCACCCGATCACCCGCACCGGTCTCGTCATTCCGGGTCTGCCAAACGAGCAGGGCGCGCCGTCGATCGTTGGCAATTTGAGTCTCACAGACATCACGCCGTTCATCATCGTGACGGCAAGGGACGCGCGGGGCGAGAGGTTCGCTCAGCAAACCGTCGTCCTCGCCGAGCTCCACGACGACCCAGCCGATCGCCGAGACGCGGTGATCGCCGCGCATCTCACCGACCGCGCGGCGTTCGTGCGCTTCCTCATGCTCCTGCTGGAGTTGGGTGGCCTTGCGCTTCCCGGTCGCGGAGCCGGAGGAAGCTGGCAGCCGATCGCCGCAGAAGGCGCGCATACGGCGGGCCTGTTCGAAGCGCTGGTGCGCGCGGTCGGCCCGGACCGAACCGGTCTCGACGACGTGCAACGGCTCATCGAATACCTCGGAAGGCAGCCGGACGGCACGTCTGTCCTTCCGGAAGGTTTCGAAGCGCTGTGGGCATCGATCTGGGCAGCGCAGCAGACCTTGGCGAGGAAGAACGAGCATGGCTGACCTCGACGTTGCCGGCGTTCTACGCGGACTCAAAGGCTTCCAACGCGACGCGGTCGACCACCTCATCGCACAGTTCTACCCCGATGGCGACGAACCCGCCTCTCGTCGGTTCCTGATCGCCGACGAGACAGGCTTGGGAAAGAGCATCGTGGCGCGCGGCGCGATCGCGCGATCGATCGAAAAGCTCGAAGTAGATCCGAGCGTCAAGCGGATCGATATTGTCTACATCTGCTCCAATCAGGACCTCGCGCAACAGAACCTTCAACGTCTCAACGTCACTGGTGAGCGCGAACTCCCGCTCGCTACACGCCTGACTCTTCTCGCGACCGTTCTGCCGCGGCTATCCGCTCCGTCGGAAAGCGGCGGTAAGAAGATCAATCTGATCTCGTTCACTCCGGCGACGTCCGGGATGACCGGCGGCGGATGGCGCACCGGCAGATGGGAGGAACGAGCCCTCCTCTGTCTTCTCCTCAGACCCCTTGCCGTGACCGAGGACAGGGACTGGGACGCGCTCACCGATCTGATGAAGGCGACCAAGGGAATCGATAGATTCCGAGACGGGGTGAACGACCTGGCCCGGCAGATGGGAGGCGACGTCGACCCGGCCATCCAGGGCGCATTCGAGTCGTTCATCCAGGACGGCGGGAGCGCCGACGATGACGCGTCGTCGGTGCTCGGACGCGTACGGGCACTCGTGAGGGAGCGGGCATCCGGCGCGGACGTGCACGGGGATCGCATTGCGTCCGTCGTCGGCAGCCTTCGCCAGGCTCTCGCGAAGGCGAGCGTGAACGCACTCGAGCCGGACCTGGTCATTCTCGACGAGTTCCAGAGGTTCCGCGAGCTGCTCGCCGACCCCGGCACGAGTGAGGCCGCTGAACTCGCCCACGCGATGTTCACTCACGAGAGCGCCCGCGTGCTGCTCCTGTCGGCAACCCCGTATTCGCCGTTCACACGAGCCGACGACGTCGAGGACGACCACTACACGGAATTCCTCGACACAGTCCGATTCCTCACCGGTTGGCAGGACGAACCGGTCGCTCGCGTTCATGGTGCACTCGAGGGCTACCGCGACGCACTGATCCGGGGCGGGGATGCCCACGCCGCGGCCGGAGCTGTCCGGGATGCCTTGCTTCCGTATATGACGAGGTCGGAGCGCCCGCAACTCAGCCACAGCTTCGTGATCAGCGAGCTGCCTGTCGACGTGCCCGAGCCCGCCGACATCATCGACTTCGTCCACCTGCGTACCTTCGGCGAGGAAATCGGCGCGCCGATCGATATCGAGTATTGGAAGTCCATCCCGTACTTCGCGAACTTCATGGAGGGTTACAAGCCCGGTGTGACGGCGCGCGAGACGTTCGGTCTGCCTGAGGGGCGACGTGCCGAGGCCATACTTGCCTCGATGCGGTCGATGGATCCGACCGACGTGGAGAAGTTTGCGCCGGTCGCACCGGCCAACGGATACCTCGCAGCCCTGAAAGGCCAGACCGTGGACTCCGGCTGGTGGCGGATGCTCTGGACGCCGCCCTCTATGCCGTACCTCCAGCCGGGTCCGATCTACGCCGCGATCGGCGATGTCACAAAACGGCTCGTGTTCTCGGCCTGGTCCGGAGTGCCGACCTCGGTCGCTTCGCTGCTCTCATACGAGGCGGACCGAGCCATCGCGGAAGCGTCCGGGGGATTCCTCACCGAGAACACCCCGCAGGCGCGGCTCCGAGTCGCCGATCGCTTCACGTATCGGACCAAAGCGGGCGAAGTTGGCGCCCTGTCGACCCTCGCGCTCTTCTGGCCCCACCCGTCGCTGGCGCGCGCGGGTGACCCTCTCGCCGCCGCACGAACGGCGGGGCAACGAATGGCCGCAGCCGACGCCGAGCAGTACGCCGAGCGGGGCTTCCCGGCCAGCGTCGCGGACAACGCATGGGACGCCTTCTTCTCGATCGACGGACTGTTGCCGAAGAACAGTGACGCGCGAAGCCTGGTGCGCATCGCGCTTGGCGACGAGACGAGCGAAGAAGCCGCAAACGATGTCCCGGATTCGGGCGTACTGCGCCATGTCGAGGAAGCGATGAACAGGTTCGAGGCCTCTCGTGCGGAGTCTGGACATCCCGACCTTGCCCGACTCGCAGTGCACGCGCCGGGCAACATCGCGTATCGAGCCCTCCTGCGCATCGCAGGCGCGGATACGACTCCTGAGGGAATATGGGCGGCTGCGTTTGCGCTCGCCGATGGTCTGCGTCGGCTCTTCGACCGGATCGAGAGCGTCGCCACCATCGTCGGAATCTATGGCGACCGTGCCGACCAGCCCTACTGGTCGTCGGTACTGTCCTACTGCGCGGATGGCAACCTCCAGGCGGTCCTCGACGAGTACGTCTTCCAGCTCCGAAGCGACCTCGGCGGCGCCGACATCGGTGACTCGCAGCTGCTTCAGATCGCAAGGCACGCCTCCGAAGTGCTACGCCTTCGCCCCGCGCGTTACCTCGGCTACGACACCACACAGAGTCGCGCACCGATCCCGTTCCATGCGCGATTCGCACTGAGGTACGGGGCGCGCTTCGGCGACAACGCGGATGTTCGAGATGGCGCTGTGCGCGCCGCCTTCAACAGTCCGTTCGCTCCCTTCGTCCTCGTGTCGACGAGCGTCGGTCAGGAGGGCATCGACTTCCACTGGTGGTGCCACGCCGTCGTGCATTGGAACCTCCCACGAAACCCCGTCGATTTCGAGCAACGTGAGGGGCGGGTGAATCGCTTCGCGGGTCACGCCATCCGTCGGAATGTAGCGGATGCGCACTGGGGCGATGTTCTCGCAGATGACAGCGACGATCCATGGGCGGCCGCCTTCAGCGCTGCTTCCTCGTCGGCCGCCGTCGAGGAGTACGGCGAGTTCGCGCCCTGGTGGATTTACCCGGGATCAGCACGCGTGGAGCGAATTCTCGCGCGCTTTCCACTGAGCCGCGACCAGGAGCGATACGAGCGGCTTCGCGACGACCTGGCGCTCTACCGTTTGACGCTCGGGCAACCCCGACAGGAGGACATGGTCGAGCTGCTGCACAAGCGCGGCGTCGACGGCGCCCGTGTGCCCACGATCGACCTACACCCGCCACGATCGCCCGCGCGTTGAGCCCGTGGCGCGTCGGTGCTGCCGGGTAATCTCAGTTCTCGAGCACTCGGGACAGGAGAACAGTGAGCGACGCTGCTGAACACCAAGACGACCATGCAGACAGTGGTTCTGCCGACGCAGGCGGCGTAGATGTGAATCCGGGTACTGCGTTGGTCGAGATTGCACCAGGTCAGGCACTCGTCTTCGGTGACGTTCCCGACGGTCTGGATCTCGTTCCCTTCAAGCTGATCTCCTCCGCCGATCAACGTGCGATCGTGAGCGCCTTCGCGGCGTCCAGCTCGATCCTGAACGTGGGAGCACAGGCTGCGAACGCGCTAGCGCAGGCCCAGGGACTTGTGCGGCTCGCCCCCGAGACCTTGAAGGCACTCCAAGCTGGTGCCGAGCCAATCAAGAGTGGTGGCTACTACCTCGGAACATTGCGTGTCGGCAACCACTTCTCCAACTCGGTCCGTTGGTTGCCGGCCTCAGCACCGACAATGGCTGGCGTCCTGGCAAGCGTTGGGCCCGCGATCGCCATGATCGCGATCCAATTGCAGCTCAGCGAGGTGTCATCGCTGGTTCGGCAGAACATGGCACTCACCGAGTCCGTGCTCAAGTCCGTCCGCAATGGGCAGTGGGCGGAGCTCACCGGTCTCGAGCAGGCTGTGTCGAAGGCGCTGGCAGAGGCGACCAGGGTCGGTGAAGTCACTCCTTTGATCTGGGAGAACATCGCCGGCTACGAGGCTGAACTCAGCAAACAACGAGACCTCTTCCGACGCAACACGCTGACCCACGCGGCCGAGCTGTCGAAGCTGAACGGGCACCAGGAGCGTCGCCAGTACATCGAAAAGAACGGTGAGGCGATCCTGCTCGATCTTCACTGTCTCGTCGTGGCTCACAAATCATGGTTCGAATACCAAGCCATCCGCGCCGGCCGTGCTCGTCTGAACGCTGGGAACGATCCGGCCGACGCCAGACTCCTGGAAGCGATCGTCGACAGCGCCCGGGCCGAGCACGACAAGGTCGTTGACGAGATGGCGACGATTCTCGGATCGGTTCACCGTGAGTTGGCCATTCTCGCCGAGCTCCCGGGAAAACGGACGATCCCGTTCACAGGGGCGCGCCGAAGCGCCGGCGAGGTCGCGAAGATGGCGCAACAGCTGGTCGCCGCCGTGGAGCAAATCTCTGACTCGATCCACCTGGAACCCGCTCCTGTTGTGCGCCCCGACGTCGTCCTCGTAGACAAAGACGAACAGCTTGACAAAGATCTCAGGATCCTGCGCTGGCATCTTTCTGGCGACGAGCGACTGCTCGCGATCTGTACCGCACATGGAATGATGGACGGCGCGCTCGAGCAATTCGGCAACAAGGTAGGGCGCAGGATGGATTCTGTCGCCGCCGCTGTCGAGGCGACCCTCCGCCGCCAGGACATCCTGGAAGCGGCCACGACCGGGTACGAGCAAGGGGACCTCATCGTTGCGGTGACGGACGCGCGAGTTCTGGTCGCGAACCGCAGCGAGTTTCACACTCGGGGCGTGCTTCGGCGGTCGATCTCGAACGCGGACATCCGCTATGTACGTCACCACACCGAGAGTTCTGGCAGCCGAGGGGGAGTCGACCTCATCACTAAGCGGGAGAACTTCACGTGGCGCTTCGCTGCGCGGACGGGGTCGGGCGAGAGCATCAAGGCCGTGGCGTCCCTTATGGCTGAGCGGATGAGCATCCCTGAGTCCGAGCGGATCGCTCTCTCGTTTGCTCCGCCGTCCAGTGCAGCCGGCGCCAAGCAACTGGTGGAGTAGCCCTCGCCGCTTCGCTTGAGCTTCGCGATGGCTGCAGAAAGAACTGCGTCGATCGGGACTCAGCCGCGCGTAAGAGTGCCTCTTACTGGGTGTTTCGAGCTCGAACCTGTTGCGGCGAAGCTGGATTCGGCTTCTAGGTGACTACTGGTTCGAGTCGGGGGGATTTCGCTGTGAGTTCCGCAGGTTACTCGGCGGGCGAGGAGAGCCGCCGTCTGATAGCCATGGCTGCTGAGCATGAGCGACTTGCGGCCGAGGCTAGGGAAGCCGCGGAACGGTGGATGATTGCACACCGTACCGAGCGACAAGTCGCAGGCAGCCTCGCGCCTCTATCGGCCGCGGGATACTCCTTTCTACACGACCGGGGCTGGCCGGGTTCACGCTCGCGCGCGCAGATCGATCACGTACTTGTGGGTCCCGGGGGATTGTTCATCGTCGACACCAAGGCATGGGCCGGCGTCGAGATCGCAGCAGGCCGAATCTTCCGCGGCCAAGCCGATGTCACGGATGATCTCGACGGGCTAGCAGATGTCGGTTACGGGACCGAAGCTGTCATGGCGGATTTGGGTTTGGCGCCCGGCGAGGTTCACGTTGTCGTTGTGCTGGCCGGTAAACCCATGCCCCCAACCGAAGTGGGTGGAGTCGTCGTGGTGGGCGAGAAGCAGGCAGCAAAACACATCAACTCACACGGTCGTCGGCTTACCGACATCCAGATCAACGCGGTTCTCGGCGCAGCGCTCAACCACTTTCCCGTCTTGAACGCCGCACCAGTCCCAATCGAGACGACCATTTCGGAACCTGTGCTCGCGGAGGCCGCACTAGAACCCTTGCTCGAGGTCGACGACGTCACAGATATCCTCCTCGCGGGTCTCCTGGCTGCGCCCATCGAAGAGTGGATGGCTTTCCTGCATCCAAGTCAAGCGAAACTGGTCAGGCGCGGGTTCAACGGGCCGGCGCGAATCCGCGGAGCTGCCGGCACGGGCAAAACCGTTGTCGGCCTCCACCGTGCGGCGTATCTAGCCCGTTCGCAGCGAAGCAAGATCCTGGTGACCTCCTTCGTAAGGACACTTCCCGACGTACTCGGCAATCTACTGAGCCGGCTCGCCCCCGATGTAACCGAACTTGTGGAGTTCGTCGGCGTTCACGCATTCGCTTTGCGCTTGCTTCAACAGCGTGGTCTGAAGATGAACGTAAAGAAGTCAGAGCTTGATCTGGCCTTCGGATCAGCGTGGCTTCGCTCCGCGGCCGGCGGTCCGCTCGCTGCAATCGACGCCAACCCCCAGTATTGGCGGGACGAGATCAGCTATGTGATCAAGGGTCGGGGGCTGACGCGGTTCGACCAGTACGCGGACCTCACTCGGACTGGTCGGCGTCGCCCACTGGGTATCGATCAGCGTCGCGAGGTTTGGAAGCTGTTTCTGGCCTATCAAGAAGAGCTTGAGCGTCGCAAAGTCCATGATTTCGACGATGTGATCCTCCGGGCCGATGCATCCCTTCGAGCTATGCCGATCGAAGGCTACGCCGGGGTCATCATTGACGAGGCCCAGGATCTCACGTGCGCCATGGTGCGAATGCTTCATTTGCTGGTCGGGGACAAGGCTGATGGGCTCACTCTGATCGGCGATGGGCAGCAGACGATTTATCCGGGCGGCTTCTCTCTCACGGAGGCGGGAGTGTCGATTGCGGGGCGCGGTGTCGTGATGTCCACCAACTACCGGAACACGCGCGAGATCGTCGAGTTCGCCTCCACAGTGGTCGATGGCGACGAGTTCGCGGACATCGAGGGCGACGTCCATAGCAGGGACGCGATGAGCGACATACCAAGGTCGGGTCCGGTCCCGGTCTCTCAGAGATTTTCGAGCAGGGCGGCACACGACAAGGAGTTCATTCAGTACTTTGCGACTCTGCCGTGCGCACCAGGTGACATCGGAGTCCTGTGCTTGACGAATCAAGGGGTTCGGGACGCGGTCCAAGCGCTCAGTTCCGCGGGAATTCCTGTCCTAGAGCTCACCGACTACGCCGGGCTTCCTGTGGATGCGGTCAAGGTCGGAACCATTAAGCGTGCGAAGGGACTCGAGTTCAAACACGTAATCCTTCCTCGCGTGCCAGCATCGCTACTCGAAGGCGCTGACCAGGATGATGAAGCCCTCACGATTCACCGTCGCGAGCTGTACGTCGGCATGACTCGTGCACGTGACGGTCTTTGGGTTGGTGTGTGCGGCTAAAGGCAGGTCGTTCTCCGTCGCGCCGCACAGCACGCGGACGAAGCGTTGCGATCAAGGTGCGGATTCGAAGAAGGAGTTTCATGGTTGACGCAATGAAGGCGTCAGAGCGCGAGATTGTCCGCGGTATCAATGAGCGGTCGATCGACGAGTCAAACCTCGTAAACCGGGACGCGTGGAAGCTCCTTTGTCAGGTGCGCGGACGGAACTATCGATCAGTAGACGAAGAAGCCTGGCAGGAGTTGTGTTCGCGGCGCGGTTATCTCCTGCACCGGCGGAATCCACGCGGCTTTTGAGCTGCAGCAGCCAAAGGAAGTTTTAGAACTAATACCCAAGCTAACAGCGCGCGTGTGAGGGATGTGCACTTCGGAGAGCCGCGATTGAACTTTGGTTCAGCTGGTCCAACAAGTCAAGATGCACCCCGATTTGGGCGCGGGGATCGCGCGGCGGACGTACCATCGAAACGGTGATGCGGTATGGCTCATTGGGAAAAGTTTAGATTTTAGATTTCATGGACGGCGAGATTTGCCCACAATTTGCCCACAATCGGGTGAGTTCCTATGTGATCGCAGTCATCTCCATGGGGTCAAAGAGCGCGGAATTCCGCGCTTCTTGGCGTCATGCGAACGGCGCTTAAAGGGTGGTCGCAGTTTTCGAGTCCCTCCAGGGGACCGTGCAGGTACGTCTAGGTCTCAAGACCGCCCAATCCGCGTGGCTCCTAAATCAATCCTGCGGGGGCCGCCGCAGGCGCTTCACGTCGGTGCGGTGCTTCTTCGCGTCCAGGCGTCGCTGCTTGGCGCCGTGGGTTGGGCGCGTGGGTCGGCGGGCGGGGGCCGGCGGACGGAGGGCGTCGGCGACGAGGTCGGCGACGCGGGAGAGGGCGGCTTCGCGGTTGCGGAGTTGGGCTCGGTGTTCGGAGGCCGCGATTGTCAGGGTTCCGTCGACGAGGCGGGTGCCCAGGCGGTCGAGGAGGCGCTCTCGCTGGATGGGGGTGAGGGCGGTGGAGTGGGCGACGTCCCAGACGAGTTCTGCTCGGGAGTCGGCGGTGTTCACGCCTTGGCCGCCTGGGCCGGAGGAGCGGGAGAAGCGCCAGGACAGCTCGGAGTCCGGGATGGTGAGGCCGGAGGTGACCCGGAGGCCGGGGCGGTGAGCTGCGGGCATGGGTCCATCATCCTCTTGTCCGATGGCGCCGGGCCGCTACGGGATGGGGCGGTAGCGCAGCGCGGAGACGCCGGAGCGGAAGTCGTGACGCTCGACGAGGTCCAGGCGGAGGTGATCGTGCAGGCCGGAAAGCAAGGTCGGGCCGTGGCCGGCGAGGAGGGGCTGCACGACGAAGACGTACTCGTCGATCAGGCCCAGGTTCGCCAGCTCAAGGGGGAGCGTGACGCCGCCGACGAAGAGGCCGTTGCCGGGCTGCTGCTTGAGCCGCGTGACCGCATCCCGGAGGTCGCCGGGGAGGAGCTCGGCGTTCCAGTCGACGTCGGTGAGCGTGCTCGACACGACGTATTTTGGCGCGCCGTCGATGGTTGACGCGAAGGGGAGTTGCCAGTCGTCCATCCAGTCGGGCCAGGCGCCAGAGGCGGGCTTGCGCCAGGCCGACTCCATCATCTCGTAGGTGGTCCGGCCGAAGAGGAGGGCGTCTGCTCGCTGCAGCTCGGCGGTCCAGAAGCGCATCGACTCCTCGTCGGGTGGGAGGCCGGCCTCGTGGTGGCAGCAGCCGTCGAGGGTGACGTTGATGGCGTAGCGAAGTGGTCTCATCCTGCGCTCTCCCTTGATGCACGCCGGTCGCCGGACTCCGGATACCGGTCCGCACCCAAACTACCGCCGGTGCCCGCTCCGGGATGTGGTGGGTTAGCATTTTCGAATGACGAAACCGGCACCGATCGACGATGTTCCGATCGACGGCGACGTCGTTCGGCTGGGGCAGTTCCTGAAATTCGCCGGGCTGCTGGACTCCGGCGGGGACGTCAAGGAGGCCATCATCGACGGGTTCGTGACCGTGAACGGTGAGGTCGACCGGCGCCGCGGACGGCAGCTGCGTGTGGGCGACATCGTCGGGTTCGAAGGACGCAGGGTCCGCGTCAGCTCGTGACCGAGACACAGGATGCGCGGGCGCACGTCGTCGCGGTGAGCACGGACAGCGAGCACCGCTTCGGCAAACGGGTGGTCGACGCGATCGTCCTCATCGAAGGGTGGGGCGTGGAGGGCGATGCGCACGCGGGGACGACGGTGCAGCACCGCTCCCGCGTCGCCCGGGATCCGTCGCAGCCGAAGCTGCGGCAGGTGCACCTGATGCACGCCGAACTGTTCGACGAAGTCGCCGACGCCGGGTTCGAGGTCGCACCGGGGCAGCTGGGGGAGAACGTGACGACGCGCGGCATCGACCTGCTCGGACTGCCGACGGACACGCTGCTGCACCTCGGCGCCGACGCGTGCGTGCGAGTGACCGGGCTGCGGAACCCGTGCCAGCAGATCAACGGCTTCGAGCCGGGGCTGCTGCGCGAGGTGCTCGGGCGGGCCGAAGACGGTTCGGTCGAGCGGAAGGGCGGCGTGATGGGGGTCGTCGTCGCCGGAGGGACCGTGCGCGGGGGCGACAGCATCCGGGTCGAGCTGCCGTCGGGCGAGCACACGCCGCTCAGTCCGGTATGACAACTCGACACCGCCCGGGCGGGATCGCGGGCAACGCGCATCCAGGACCGATGAAGGGCCAGCCATGAACATCACACTGCTCGTTCGGTTCGTCGCCGTGGCCGAGGAGCTGCATTTTCCGCGCGCGGCACGGAAGCTCGATATTCCGCTGCCGTCGCTCTACTCGTCCATCGCGAAGCTGGAAGACGAGGTCGGGTCTCCGCTCTTCGTTCGCGGGGCGACGCCGACGAAGCTGACCGGCGCCGGAGTTCTCTTCCTGGCCACCGCTCGGGAGGAGATCGCGGCGGCCCCTCCTGCGGCCGCGAAGCCGGTGGCGCCGGCGGGCGGGAAAGCGAAAGCCTCGAAGGGCAAGGGGCGCGCGCCGGCGGTCAAAGGGCAGCCGAAGCCGTTCAAGAAGCGCCAGGGGCGGTAAGCCCACGCTTCACTCGTGCTCCGGCAGCAGCGGGGTCGACCATCCGGGGTCGCGGCCGAGCTGGGTTGCGCGGGCGACGGATGCTGCCCCGAAGCGGTCGCGGACCGCGTCGAGGACGGTGTCGAGGCGGGCGCCGTCGTCCCAGTCGATCGGGAGTTCGGGCTGGAAGGTGTCCGACCGTCCCAGCTGGGACAGAGAGAGGCCGATGAGGGTGATGCCGCGCTGCGTGATCTCGGGCTGAGCCGCCGCCAGGAGGCTGCGCGCGATCCCGAGCAGGACGGAGGTCCGGTCGGTGGGAAAGCCGAGCGTACGCGACCGGGTGGCTTTGGCGAAGTCGCCGAAGCGGAGGCGGAGGACGACCGTGCGGCAGGTGCGGTCGCCGTCGCGGAGGCGGCGGGCGAGGCGGTCGACGATCTGGGTCAGGATGGTGTCGAGCTCCTCGGGCGAGCGCGGGCGGCTGCCGAGGGCGCGCTGGGAGCCGATGGATCCGCGGCGCCGGGTGGCGTCGACGGGGCGCGGGTCGCGGAGGCGGGCGAGCGCGTGCAGGTGGGCGCCCGCGGCGCGGCCGAGGAGACGCTCGGCGGTCGCCCCCTCGAGTTCGGCCAGCTGGCCGACGGTCCGGATGCCGAGGCGGTGCAGCTTCTCGGCGGTGACGGCGCCGACGCCCCAGAGACGTTCGACGGGGAGGGGGAGGAGGAAGGCCTGCTCGCGGTCGGGCTCGACGAGGAGGAGTCCGTCGGGTTTGCTGACGGCACTGGCGACCTTGGCGAGGAACTTGGTGCGGGCGATGCCGACCGAGATGGCGAGCCCGGCCTCCGCGCGCACTCGCTCCCGCAGGCGCGTCGCGATCTGCTCCGGCGTGCCGGCGATGCGCCGCAGCCCGCCGACCTCCAGGAACGCCTCGTCGATCGACAGGCCCTCGACGAGCGGGGTCGTGTCGCGGAAGATGGCGAAGACGTCACGGCTGGCGGCGGAGTACGCATCCATCCTGGGCGGGACGACCACCGCATCCGGGCACAACTCGCGCGCCTGCCTGCCGCCCATCGCGGTGCGCACGCCGCGCGCCTTCGCCTCGTAGCTGGCGGCGAGCACCACCCCGCCGCCGACGATCACCGGGCGGCCGCGCAACTCGGGCGCATCCCGTTGCTCGACGGAGGCGTAGAAGGCGTCGAGGTCGGCGTGCAGCACGGTCGCCTCGCCCCGCATCCCGGTCCTCCGCTCGCTCGTGCGTCGAGAGCATGGTCGCACGGACCGCGGACACCGGATGCGGGATGCGGCCGCGGCGCGGTTCGTCAGGCGGCGAAGCAGGCGACGCGTGAAGATGCGCCACGCGACTGCGGGGCGACAACTTAAGATGCTATATTCATATATTACACGCGTGTTAGCTTGAGTGGAGACGGTTGTGAACCATGCGGCCGTTCAATGACGAACGGAAGATGATGAAGCTGTTACGAACGCTTGCCACCCTTATGGGCGTCCGCACGTGACGGGTAGGGCTTCGCGTCTGATCGGTGCGGGCTTCATGCTGACAGCCTCGCTTGCCATCGCTGCGAGCATGATGGCTCCGGCCATCGCGGTCGGTGCGTGGATCGCCGCATTTGCCTTTTTCGGCGCTGCTGTTGTGGCTTTCGTCGTGGCGGCGAAGAAGGAAGACCGGCGCGACGAGTAAGTGCGCATCGTGTCCGCGCCCGGACGGTGCTCGCCCAGGCGCGGACTCGACGCGTTGCCGACTGGTGCTATCGGCTGGCTAGGTTCGGCGGATACCGTCAACCACTCAATTCCACGCGTCGATCTTCTGATCGCGCGGCGCCGGCGCCCCCTTCCCGGTCTCGAGCAGCGACTTCAGGCTCAGCATGAACACGCCCCACTTCGTTGAACAGTGGTGCATGAACGGCACCGGCTCTGCCCAGCCCTCGTGGATGAAGCGGACGAGCGTGTATTCGCCGTCGCGTTCGAGGGAGAAGTCGACGTGGGTGCCGATCCATTCGGCCGGGCCGTCGACGACCTCCCAGCGCACGCGCGAGGCGGGGGAGAGCTCGACCACCTTCATGTCGATGTCGCCGGGCTCGAAGCGGAAGTGGATGACGCCGTCGACGGACGGGTCGCCCGAGGTGTTCTCCGTCCACCAGCCGGAGAGTCCGTCGATGGTGGTGAGGGCGCGGTACGCGTCGTCGGGGGTGGCGTTCTCGACGCCGACCTGGTGCAGGATGTCGACCATGTCAGTTTCCTTTCGGTGAGTGGTGCGTCGGTGATTGGTGTGTTGCGTATGCGTCGAGGCCGGTGAGGCAGTCGGTCCAGCCGTCGGTGTGCGCATCCACTGCCGCCTGGTGGGGGAGGCGTTCGTGGGTGACGATGACCTCCGTTCCGGATGCGCGGGGCTCGAAATCGACGGTGACCAGCGTCTCCTCGTCCTCCGTGACCGGCGAACGCCAGGTGAAGGCGAGGCGGCGGGGGCGGTCGATGGTCCGGTACGTTCCGCGGTGGACGATGGGCGCATCCAGGTTGTGCATGACGATGCGGAACTCGCCGCCGACGCGGGGGTCTGCGGTGACGTCGGTGTGGGTGGCGGTGCCCGGGCGCATCCAGACGGCCAGGGCTTCGGGGTCGAGCCAGGCGTCGAAGAGCGGTTCCGCAGCTGCGGCGATCAGGCGGGAGACGACGAGCTGGTCGGTCATGAGTGCTCCTCGGGGGTCGGGGTGGCGGTGACGTCGGTGGCATCGGCGGGGGTGGCGCCGGTGGCCCCCGTGGCCCCACCTGCCCCGGTCACGAAGCGGTCGAGCGCGGCCAGGCGGTCTGTCCAGAACGCGCGGTAGTGGTCGATCCACTCGGCCGCTTCGGCCATCGGGTCCGCGTTGAGGGAGAGGACGTGGTTGCGGCCCTGGATGGTGCGGGTCACGAGTCCGGCCTGTTCGAGCACGCGGACGTGCTTGGAGACAGAGTTGAGGGAGATCGGGAAGTTGCTCGCGACCTCCGTGACGCGTTCGTCTCCGGCGGCGAGCCTGTTCAGGATCGCGCGCCGGGTGGGGTCGGAGATCGCCCCGAACACCCGGTCGAGCGTTGCTGCTTGATATTCACCCATGTGGGTGAATATAGCACCGACGATGGATGCGCGCCACCGCATCCTGGTCCCGCTGGACCCAGGATGACGGGGATACTGCCTCAGCGCGCGCAGGAGGAGCATCGTAGGACTGTCGCCCGGCAGCGCGCCCCGCGGCGGAAAGGAACCATGTCCTCTTCGACCCTCCCCGGCGGCCTCTACACCGTCGGCGATCTCGAATTCACCCGCGTCGGCTACGGCGCGATGCAGCTCGCAGGACCCGGCGTCTTCGGCCCGCCCGCCGACCGTGCAGAGGCGATCGCGGTGCTCCGCGAGGCGGTCGAGCTCGGCATCCGGCACATCGACACCTCCGAGTACTACGGACCGCACGTCACCAACGAGATCATCAGGGAGGCGCTCTCGCCGTACCGTGACGACCTGCACATCGTCACGAAGGTCGGCGCCCGGCGCGACGCCCAGGGCGGCTGGCCGCCCGCCCGCACCCCCGACGAGCTGCGCACGCAGGTGCACGACAACCTCCGCACCCTCGGGCTGGATGCGCTGGATGTGGTCAACCTGCGGATGGGCGGCCTCGAATCCCCGGAGCCCGGCAGCATCGCACCTCAGGTCGAAGCGCTGGCGGAACTGCAGCAGCAGGGGCTCATCCGGCACATCGGACTCAGCACGGTCAGCTCCGAGCAGCTCGCGGAAGCGCAGACGATGGTGCGGGTGGTGGAGATCCAGAACTTCTACAACATCGCCAGGCGCGACGACGACGCGCTCATCGAGGAGACGGCCAGGCAGGGCATCGCGTACGTGCCGTTCTTCCCGCTCGGCGGCTTCACGCCGCTGCAGTCCGACGCGCTCGACGACGTCGCAGCACGGCTCGACGCGACGCCGATGTCCGTGGCGCTGGCGTGGCTGCTGCAGCGCTCGCCGAACATCCTGCTGATCCCGGGCACGTCGTCGGTGGCGCACCTGCGGGAGAACGTCGCGGGTGCTGGACTGCAGCTGCCGGTGGATGCGCTGGAGCAGCTGGACGCGATCGGCGCCGGGGTCTGACGCTGGCGCGGTGAGCGGGGGGGGTCTGCGCTCCGGTGGTCCTCGCGCCGTCCTCGCGCCGCCCTCGCACCCCGCGGCGTCAGCGCAGCGCGCGCACCAGGTGGTCGCCGAGCCGCCTGCTCGCCGCGGCGGCGGCGTCCGCGTCGCCCCGGCAGATCGCATCCACGATGGCCGCGTGCTCGTCGAGGTCGGCGCCGATCGGGCTGTCGTCGCCCGTCTCGAAGGTCGCGAGTTCGCGGGCGGCCCGGTCGAGCACCGGCGCGAACTGTTCGAACAGCGCCACGATGACCGGGTTCCCCGAGGCGTCCACGATCGCCCGGTGCAGCTCGACGTCGGCCGTGGCGAACGCGTCAGGGCCGGCGGAGTGGGCTGCGGTGCGACGCCGTTCGGCGGTGCGCAGCGCATCCACGGCGGCCGGCGCGATGCGGAGGGCGGCCAGGCGCGCGGCCTCCGCCTCGAGCGCGACCCTCGCCTCGAAGACGTCGGCCAGCTCGGCGCGGCTGAGGAGGCGCTGCACCTCGGATTCGGCGACGAGCGCGAGGACGTAGACGCCGTCACCCTGCCGCGGCGCCACCAGGCCGCGCGCCGCGAGCGTGCGGATCGCCTCCCGGACCGTCGAGCGGCCGACGCCGTACGACTCGGCGAGCGACTTCTCCGACGGCAGGCGCTCATCGACCGCCCACTCGCCGTCCGCGAGTCGTGCTGCCAGATCGTCCGCGACCCGGAGGGGAAGAGATGCGCGGTCGAGCGTTCGATCAGCCATGACTGCCTCCACTTGTCTGATGACCTGATTAATTCTATGCTGGCCAGATCATGTTCCGTCTCACGCTGCTCCTCCTCCTTCGTCGCCACGACGCGCGTTAGCCGAGACCGAGCGCCGTCGTGGGGGTATCGCGACGGTCGCAGGACACTTCTCGAAGGACAGCAGAACATGAATGCCAGAACGACCAGCACGACCAACCCGACCTGGAACCTGCAGACCCCCAGCGGGATGCCGTACCGCAAATACCGTTCGCCGCACGACCGCGTGGCGTTGCCGGAACTCGCCGACCGCCGTTGGCCGGACGCACGGCTCACTGAGGCGCCGCTCTGGGTTCCGGTCGACCTGCGTGACGGCAACCAAGCGCTCGCCGACCCGATGGATGCGGCCAGGAAGCGCCGCATGTTCGACCTGTACGTGCGCATGGGGTACAAGGAGATCGAGGTCGGCTATCCGTCGGCCAGCGCCACCGACTACGGTTTCGTGCGCGAACTCGCCACCGGTGATGCCGTGCCGGACGACGTCACCGTGGTGGTGTTCACCGCGGCACGGAGCGACCTCATCCGGCGCACCATCGAGTCGGTGCGCGGACTGCGGAAGGTCGTCGTGCACGTGTACATCGCGACGGCGCCGCTCTGGCGGGAGGTCGTGATCGGCCGGGGCAGACAGGAGCTCACCCGGACCGTGCTGGCCGCGGCGGAGGAGATGCAGCGCGGTGCAGACAGCCTGTGCGGGACGTCCACCCGGTTCCAGTTCTCGCCGGAGGTCTTCAACCTCACCGAGTCCGACTTCGTCCTCGACCTGTGCAACGGCCTCACCGCGTTCTGGGACGCGTCGCCGGAACGTCCCGTCACGATCAACCTGCCGGCCACGATGGAGATCGGCACGCCCAACCTCTACGCCGATCAGATCGAGTACGCCGACCGCAACCTCGAGCGGCGCTCGGGTGTCATCCTGTCCATTCACCCGCACAACGACAGGGGAACGGGCGTGGCGGCCGCCGAACTGGCCATGCTCGCCGGGGCGCAACGCGTCGAAGGGTGCGTGTTCGGCAACGGCGAGCGAACCGGCAACGTGGACATCGCGACGCTGGCGCTCAACCTGTACTCGCAGGGGGTCGACCCGGGCATCGACTTCTCGGACATCGATGCGGTGAAGGCCGTGGTCGAGGAGTGCACGCGCATCCCGGTGCATCCCCGTCATCCGTACGTCGGCGAGTATGCGTACACGGCGTTCTCCGGCACCCACCAGGATGCGATCAAGAAGGGCTTCGCGGCCCGCGCAGCGGAGCGGGAGACGGTGCGGGATGCGTCGGAGCACGCGTGGAACGTGCCATACCTGCACATCGACCCGGTGGATGTGGGCCGCGACTACGAAGCGGTGGTGCGGGTGAACTCGCAGTCCGGCAAGGGCGGGATCGCGTATGTGCTGAGCGCCGACCACGGGATCGAGCTGCCGCGTGCTGTGCAGGTGGAGTTCACGGGCGTGGTGCAGCGGCGGGTGGACGCCACCGGGGTGGAGATCACGAGCGCGGAGATCGTGCGGTTGTTCGAGGAGATGTATGTGGGGGAGGTGGGGGAGATGGGCGGCGCTGTGGTCGAGCGGGTCGATGGTGGGCGCTATACGTTCGTTCGCGTGGTGACGGGGGAGGCGGAGCGCTGGGTGGCGGTGCCGCGCGCGGAGTCGAGTGAGCTGGTGGCCGCGAGCGGGATGTGAGCCGGGGCGTGGCGGGGCGTGGCGTTCGCGGTGGCGTGCATCCATCGGCCTCGCACCCACGGGCCGCGCCCTTCCATCGGTCCGCGCATCCTCGGGCCGCGCGCATCCACCGCCCCCCCGGCATCCATCGCCCGCGTGCGCGGGTCGTCGTACGCTGGAAGCATGGCGAAAGGTCAGGAGCACGGGGACTCCCGGGTCGAGGCCGCACGCTACCTGGTCGACCGTCTCGTCGACGAGGAGCGGCGGCAGGCGGGGGAGGAGCCGCGGGAGGAGAAGGAGCCGAGCAACACCGGGGCGCCGACGATGGATCAGCGTGCGCACGTCGTGGAGAACGCCATCCAGCAGGCCATCCGGCGCGGCGAGTTCGACAACCTCCCCGGCGCCGGCAAGCCGCTCGAGAACCTCACCGGCACGCACGATCCCGACTGGTGGATCCGGCGCAAGATCGAACGCGAACGCCTCACCGGCCTCGGCCCGCCAGCACTCACCCTGCGCACCGAGAACGAGCAGCTGGACGCGAAACTGGATGCGACGGGGTCGGAGGCACGCGTGCGCGAGATCCTCGGCGACTTCAACAAGCGCGTCGTCGAGGCGCGGCGGCAACTGCAGGGCGGCCCACCGGTCGTCACGCCGACCAGGGACGTGGATGCGGAGGTCGCGCGCTGGCGGGACCGACGCGCCGCGCGCCTCCGGGCCGCGCAGCAGGAGCGGGAGCGGCAGGAGGCCGAGACCGAGGCGCTGACCTGGCGCGAGCGCCGGGCACGGCGGCTCGCGGAGCGGCGGCGGGCGGTACGCGACGGCGAATAGGGCGTCTGGGACACCATGCGTCTCGGGCACCACGCGTCTCGGACACCGGCGCCCCGCGCCGGGCGCCCGCCCTACTCCGTCAGGTGCTGGTGCGGGTTGGTGAACGTGATCTGGTCGGCGGTGACGCCGACGAGTCCGAGGGTCACCTTCAGGAGCTGCGGGGGGAGGCCGTCGGCCGGGGGAGGCGTGCTGGCGCCGAGGGTGAGCGACTTTCCGTCCTTCCCGGTCGCGGTCACGGAGTCGAGGTAGACCTGCACGTTTCCGCGGAGGCGCATCCGGTCGGCGGTGGTCGCCAGGATCGGTCCTGTCGCCTTCCGGACGGTGAGACTGAAGCCGTCGATGGTGATCTCGTCGGCGGCGAGCTTCAGCACCGGGATGCGGGTGCCGTCGGCGAGGGGGACGGTCACGACGCTGAGCGAGCGCAGGCCGGCGAACGAGAGGGAGGAGCTGCCGAGCTGCGCGGGCGGCTGGGTGAAGACCGGGGCGGCGGTGTCCGGGCCGGCGGGCGGCGCTGGGGCGGC
>NZ_NCSR01000021.1:0-66342 GCF_002105485.1 Leifsonia sp. NCR5 | reverse complement strand
GGGTGGCGGGGGTTGTGGTGGCGCTGGGGCTGYTGGTGGAGTCGTTCGGGCGGGATGTGGTGTGGTTGGTGGTGCGGCGGGCGACTGCTCCCACGCGCGTCAGAGCCCCCAGGCCACCGGCGTGGTCACGCCGCTGACCCAGTCACGGCGCAGGATCGCGTACGCCACCGCGTCCAGCGGCCGTCGGTCAGTTCCGCTGGCTCCGGGTGAGCGAGGTGGGATGCGTGTCCGCAGCGCTGTCCCGTTCGTCCCCACGCTCGGCAACCTCCACCTCAACCTCCCCTTTCTCCGACCGCACGAACCCGATCCCCACCAGGATCAGCGCACCGCCGACGAACTGCAGCAGCCCCAGGTTCTCGCCGAGCAGCAGCCACGCGTAGAAGGTCGCCGCCACCACTTCGAGCAGTCCCGTGAACGACGCCAGCCGCGAACCGAGCATCTCCGTGGCGGTGATGCTCGCCGCGTATGCGATGGCGGTCGCGAACACCCCGATCACCAGGATCGGCACCCACCACGGCGTCTGGCCGCCGAACAGGTTCACCGGCGCGAAGCTGACCTGGAACGGCACGAGTCCCGTCGCCCCCACCAGCGCAAGGGCCACGCCGCCCACCAGCAGCCCCGACGACGCCAGCGCTACCGGCGGCAGCCCGTCGCTCGGGCGGGCGGCGATCAGGTAGAACGCCGCGCAGCCGACCATCGCCGCGATGGCGAGCGCGAGCCCCAGCGGGTCGACGCCGCCGGAGCCGTCCGGGGAGACCACCATGACGAGGCCGCTGACCGCGACCACCGAGCCGATGATCACCACGGCCTTCGGTGGGCGCCGGGTGCGCGCCCAGGCGATCGCGACCAGCAGCAGCGGGGCGATGTATTCGATCAGGATGGCCGTGCTCACCGGGATGCGCTGGATGGCGGCGAAGTAGAGCAGCTGGGTCGCCGCCACGCCGACCAGCCCCATCCCGAGCACGCGCCAGCGTCCGCGCCACAGGGCCGACCAGCGGCCGCGCAGCAGCAGGATCGCGACGGGGGCGAGCACGATGCCGCCGGTGAACGCGCGCACAGTGACGGCGGCGGCCGGGCTCCAGCCGGATTCGAGCAGCGGTTTCACGAAGGCGCCGGACAGGCCGAAGGTGGCCGCGGAGACGACGGCGATGAGGAGTCCGAGGGTGGTGTGGCTGCGCTTCATGGCGAATCCTGGTCAGGGTCAAGGTGGATGATGGTCCTGACGCTAGTCTTGTCACGGATAAGGAGTCAACTTGCATTTTGCCCCTGACACCGAGGATGCCCTGGTCTTCGCCGTCGCCCTCTGCAACACCGTGCCCAGCGCATCCAGGAGCGGAGAGGACGAGCTCGCGACAGCCGACCAGGTGGCCGACTTCGTGATCGCCCAGAAGTACTCCGGCCGCATCGACCGCGACGCTACCGAACTGCGCGAAGTGCACGAGACCCGCGAGCGCCTGCGCCGCACCTGGTCCCTCTCCCGCGACGACGCGGCCGTCGAGGTCAACGCCATGCTCGCCGACGCCAACGCCCGCCCATACCTGATGCGTCACGACGGCTTCGACTGGCACCTGCACGCGACAGCCCAGGATGCGCCGCTCGCCGAGCGCATCCGGGTGGAGGTCGCCCTCGCCCTGGTCGACGTCATCCGCTCCGGCGAGACCGGCCGCCTCCGCGTCTGCGCGGCCGACGACTGCACCGGCCTGCTCCTCGACCTGTCCCGCAACGGCTCCAAGCGGTTCTGCAGCGTGCGCTGCGGCAACCGGATGAACATGGTCGCGTTCCGCAAGCGGCAGGGGGAGTAGCCCTTTCTTCAGAAGAAGTTCTGAACTATGCTGGGGGAATGCTCGCACCAGGACAGACACAACAGGTCTTTCATTCGTCGGAGCTGAGCCGCCACTCCACCCGCGTCTTCGCTGCCGCCGAAGACCGACCCGTTGAGGTGACCCGCCGCGACGGAGAGGACCTCGTTCTGATGTCCAAGCGAGAGGCCTCCGCCCGGGACAATCTGCTCCAACTTGCTGCCACCCTCATCGGCGTGGCGACCGATACACGCGGAACTCTGGCGGAGCGGATGTCCGATGCGATGCCGTGGATGCTCGCCCTCAGCCCAGAAGACCGAGTCACGTGCGCCAGCGCACTCCTCGAGGCAGCGCGCGCGTCGTTCTCGACCGGCCAGCCCCACCTCGCCGTCGCTGAGTTGACGTCGTGGCAGGAGACTGCGACGGCCGTCGCTGCCGGACTCGGAGCCGCTCCTGTCGAATGGCTCGACACCGAAGCACAGGTCGAGCGGCCGTAAGTGGCGCGGGACAAGAAGGTCTCCCGGCCGACCAAACGCACTGAATACACGATCGAGTTCGCCAGCGTGCAGGCACAGCGTGGATGGATCGACCTGTGTGCAACGATCCGCGGGCCGCTCGCGGATGCCTGGGACGTCCTCACGCGCATGCCGCAGGCGGTGACGCCGACGAACTACCCGCTGAAAGGTCAGCTGGGGACCGTCTCGCGGAACGGCAGGGCGCACCAGCGCTGGCAGTGCAAGCCGACTCTGAAGGGCGACGCTCGAATCTGGTTCTACGTCGAGGGTCAGGTGGTGTACCTGGAGCAGGTCCATACCCACCATCCCAACGCCACCAAGTAGGCCGAACTCTCGGGTCCCCCCGCTAGGACACCTCGAGCCCCAGCTCCTGCCGCCAGTGCGCCAGGAACTCCGCCCCGGCGTCGTCGTGGATCGCGTCGCCGATCGTGATCACCTCGTACGGCTTCTCCAGGATGCCGTCGCTCGGCCGCACATCCACGTGGGCGACGTCGAAGCCGGCGCTGTGGACGTAGTCGGCCATCTTGTAGTCGCTGCGGGAGTCGCCGATGGAGCGCCAGCGGCGGGGGAGTGGGCCGAGTTTGGCGAAGTAGTCGAGGGCGCGCTGGGCGCCGCGGTCCTTGTCGAGCAGCACCGATTCGATGTCGGTGGAGATGATCGTCTGGTCGATGCGGAACGGCAGCTCGCCGTTCGCATCCGGTGCCGTGCGGTCGCCGTAGCGCAGCCCGACACCCTGCGCCGTCAGCAGCAAGAAGGCGTCGTCCTGGAAACGCGCCTGCGCGGCGGCGTACGTGTCAGCGTCCACGTCGGTGCGCTGCTCGACGGAGATCATCGCGCGCTTGGTCTCGTCGAAGAACATCGTGTCCGCGTAGCGCTCGCGCACCAGGTTCCGGATGCCGTCGACCGCCTCCGGTGCGAACGCCACCGTCTCGTCGACGGTCACCTCGCCCATCCCATCCCCGGTGATCGGCGCCCAGGCTCCGCCCTTCTCGAACACGCCGAACATCCGTGCGCCGTGCTCGTCGAGTGCATCGCGCAGGCCGGCGTCGCACAGCGGGGTGACCACCTGGTTGCGGATGAAGTCGCCCGAGCGGCCGGTGATGAACGCGATCGGCACGCCGGCCGCCGTCATCGCGACCAGGTCGGTGACGATGCTCCGGATGTTGATGGTCCGGGTAATCGGGCTGGCGATGGGGCCGTCGACGTCGAAGAGGAGTCCGAGATTGTGCACAGTCCATTGTCGCCGAACGGCGGGGCCGGTCAGTGCTTCAGGTCGTTGCGCAGCCCATCCAGGATGTGGTCGAGCGACGCCCGCTTCTGCGCGGTGTCGACAACACTGGACGGGATGGTCACCTCCAGGCCGGAGCCGTACGTCGCCTTCATCCGGAACTTGCCCGGCCACTCGGTGTACGAGGCGGGGTCGAACGCCGGGATGCCGCCGCTGATGTCGAGACGCACGAGGTCGCCCCTGCGCTGCAGTTTGGTCGACACCGACGCCTCGCCGACAGCGCCGCCGCGGGCCTCGCCGATGGCGATGGTCTCCGGCGTGAACGCTCCGACCCGGAACGTGAAGCCCAACTCCGACTGTTCGAGGGCGGCGCCGAGGTAGACGATCGGGTCGTCGCCGATGGCGAGAGTGAGGCCGGTGAGGAGCCGGCCGTACCAGTTCGGGCGGGCGGCGAGCATCGCATCCAGCCCGGTCTCCGAAGAGATGAGGCGATGCAACGTGTCTCGTGTCTCCTCGAGTGTCGCCATGCCGGTCCTCCTACTTTCCTCCTGCGCGCGTGCGCGCGGCACTCGCAAGGGTACGCCTCTCTTCGGCTACTGCAGAGCCGAGGTGAGCCGGGCGGCGTTGTCCGCGATGCGGCCGAGCACCGGGCGGGCACGCCACTCTGCCAGGGACAGCTCGCTGCTCTGCGCCCGGTAGTGGTCCTCGACGACGCGCAGCCTGTCGACGGCCTCCCGGCCGTGCACCAGCACGGACACCTCCATGTTGAGGCTGAACGACCGGATGTCCATGTTGCTCGACCCGATGATGGCCACGTCGTCGTCGATCGAGAAGTGCTTGGAGTGCAGCACCGTCGGCGACCGGTACAGGTAGACGCGCACGCCGGAGCGCAGCAGCGCCTCGTAGTAGGAACGCTGCGCGTGGTAGACGAGCGCCTGGTCGCCCACCTCGGATGCGAACAGCTCCACCTCCACGCCACGCGCCGCCGCTGTGGCGAGCGCGAGCATGATCGACTCCTCCGGCACGAAGTACGGGCTGGTGATGCTGATGCGCCGCTCCGCTTTGTGCAGCAGCGCGGCGAACAGTTTCAGGTTGTTCTCTGCGTCGAAGCTGGGCCCGCTCGGCAGCACCTGCACGTCGAAACGCCGGCCGTCCGCCGCTCCGCCGAGCGTCACGGGCGTCTCGTCGATCGGCAGCAGCTCCCTGCTCTCACTGAACCAGTCGGTGACGAACACCGCGTCCAGCTCCCGCACGGCGGGCCCGTCGATCCGGACCATCAGCTCCAGCCAGTGCAGCCCGCGGGAGAGGTTTTTCCGCTTGTTGTACGAGGCGTCGACGAGGTTCTGCGACCCGGTGAAGCCGACCAGACCATCCACCACGACCAGCTTGCGGTGGTTGCGGAGGTCGGGGCGCTGCCACTGGCCGCGCAGAGGGCGGAGGGGGAGCATCCCGTGCCAGTGGATGCGGTGCGCGGCGAGGAACCGCATGGTCGCCTTCCTGCCCGGGTTCATGAACCCGGCGAGGTGGTCGGAGAGCACGCGCACGTCGACGCCGCGCTCGGCAGCGCGGGCGAGCGCGTCGAAGAACGGCCGGGTGGTGTCGTCGAGCACGAGGATGTAGAACTCGACGTGCACGAACCGCTGCGCCCTGTCGATTTCGGCGATCATGGCGTCGAACGATCCGACGTAGTCCTCGATGAGGTCGACGGTGTTGCCTCCGACCATCGGCAGGGCGCCGAGCCGCTCCGTCATGGCGACGATGCCGGGAAGCCAGTCCGGCCACTCGTCGCGGTGACCGACCGCAGCCAGGCTGGGGACGCGCTCGCGCATCCTGGCGGTGACGAACGCCTGGTCCGCCCTGCGCCGGGGAGGGAGCGTGGTGCGCCCGACCAGCAGGAACGCGATCAGCGCGAGCACGGGCAGGAACACCACCGCGAGCAGCCAGGCGATGGCCGCGGACGGCCGCCGGTTCGCCGACACCACCACGGCGGCGAGGATCACCAGCACGCCGTGCGCGATCAGCAGCAGGATCGCCAGCACCTCGCCGTCCATCATGCGGCGTCGGTGAGGGAGGAGCTGGGGGTCACAGCACGGAGCCTAGCGCCCGTCGATCCCCATCACTGGGGTGGTGCGGGGGTCGGTGGCCGTCGATAGCGTGTGGCGTACCCGAACCGAGTCATCGCGACTCGCCTCCACCCGAAGGAAAGCTGTGAGACGCTCGATCCTCGCGGCGGCCGTGCTGGCCGTCGTCGCCTCCGTCTGCGGTTCCGTCGTCGTCGCTCTGCCGGCGACCGCCGCGTCCGCCACCGGCAGCGCCGTGCTCGCCGGCCTGCCGGTCGCCGCGCCCGTGCAGACCACCACGTACAACCGGAGCCTGTTCCCCACCTGGGTCGACGCCGACCACGACGGCTGCGACACGCGCTCCGAAGTGCTGCAGGCGCAGACCACGGTCGCCGTCACGTTCACGACGGCCACCGGATGCACGGTCGCCACCGGCAGCTGGAACTCCTGGTACGACGCCCAGACCTGGACGCTCGCCTCCGATGTCGACATCGACCACCTGGTTCCGCTGAAAGAAGCGTGGATCTCCGGCGCCTGGGCGTGGACGACCGCGCAGCGGCAGGACTACGCCAACGATCTGAGCATCCCGTACGCGCTGCAGGCGGTGACGGACAACGTCAACCAGTCGAAGAGCGACAAGGACCCGGCGGCGTGGATGCCTCCCGTGGCTGCCGTCGCCTGCCAGTACGCGCAGGACTGGGTGCTGGTGAAGTACAAGTGGGGTCTGGCGATCGACCCCGCCGAGCAGGCGAAGCTGGCCTCGATCTTCACGACAGGTGGATGCGGTGCGCAGCCGCTCACCCTGCCCGCCACGGTGACCACGTCCAGCGGTGCGGGCGTGCAGCGCATCGCGGGCTCCGACCGGTTCGGCACCTCCGTCGCGATCTCGCAGAGCGGGTTCCCGACCGGTGCAGGGGTCGCATACCTTGCCACGGGCACGAACTACGCGGACGCCCTCTCCGCTGCTCCGGCCGCTGCCGCGCAGGGCGGGCCGCTGCTGCTGACCACGCCGGGCGGCCTCCCCGCCTCGGTGGCCTCCGAACTCGCCAGGCTGAAGCCGGCGCGCATCGTGATCGTCGGCGGGACATCGGTGGTGTCTGCGGCGGTCGAGCGGCAGGCGCACAGCTACGCGCCGCAGGTGGACAGGATCGCGGGAGACGACCGCTTCGCCACCTCGCGGGCGGTCAGCGCCGCGGCGTTCCCGAGCGCGGCGACCGCCTTCATCGCGACCGGCCGCAACTTCCCCGACGCGCTCTCCGCTGCAGCAGCGGCAGGCGCATCTGGATCGCCGGTGATGCTCGTCGACGGCGCTGCCGGGGCGGCCGACGGAGCGACCGTCTCGCTGCTGCGCGGGATGCACGTGACATCCGTCGTCCTCGCGGGCGGCACGAGCGCGGTGAGCGGAGGGATCGCGTCGTCGCTCGGCTCGGTGGGGTCGGTGACCAGGCTGTCCGGCGGCGACCGCTACGAGACCTCGAACGCGATCAACCACGCGCGGTTCCCCTCCGCATCCCGGGTGTACTTCGCGACGGGCACGAACTTCGCCGATGCGCTCGCCGGTGCAGCGCTGGCCGGACGCGACGGCTCGCCGCTGTTCGTGGTGCCGTCCGGATGCCTTCCGCCGAGCACGGCCGCGACGATCGCGACATACGGAGCGGTCGGCCGGGTGCTGCTCGGCGGCCCGAACGCACTGAGCAACGCGGTCGGCGCAGGAACCGTCTGCGCGCCGCCGCCCCCGCCTCCCGCGCCGCCGGCGCCTCCGGTGCCGCCTGCGCCTCCCGCGCCTCCCGCCGGAGCCACCGCCCTGTGCAATGACGGCACGTACTCCTACGCCGCGCATCACCAGGGAGCGTGCTCGCATCACGGTGGCGTCGCCATCTTCTACAAGTAGGAATTCCCCGGCCCCGGTGACGTTGTACGCGGCATGACCAACGTAGGAATCATTGGGGCCGGGCACATCGGCACCGCACTTGCACGCACGTTCATCGAGCACGGGTACACCGTCACCATCGCGAACTCGCGCGGGCCGGAGACGCTCGCAGAGCTCGTCGCCGACCTCGGCCCGTCCGCCACGGCTGCGACCGCCGCAGAGGCCGGTGCCGCCGGGGACTTCGTGGTGGTGACCGTGCCGCTCAAGTCTCTCGCGGACATCCCGGTCGAGCCGCTCGCGGGCAAGATCGTCATCGACACGAACAACTACTACTTCGAGCGTGACGGCCACATCCCGGCCCTCGACGACGGCACGGCCACCGTGTCCGGGCTGCTGCAAGAGCACCTGCCGGAGTCCAGGGTCGCCAAGGGGTTCAACCACATCGGCGCCCGCGACATCCAGGGCAGCGGCTCGCCCGCCGGAACCCCGAACCGTCGCGCCCTCGCCACCGCGAGCGACTTCGACGACGCGGCCGCCCTCGTCACCTCGATCTACGACGAGTTCGGCTACGACACCGTCAACGTCGGACCGCTGTCGGAGAGCTGGCGGGTCGAGCGCGACCGCCCGGCGTATGTCGTCCGCCAGAACCGCGAGGAGCTCGAAGCCAACCTCGCCAAGGCGCCGCGCACCATCTGATCGCCGACGCCCGCACGCCGACTCTCACGGGGTGACGATGGCGAAGTCCGGGTCTCCTGTCGACAGGACCG
This sequence comes from Leifsonia sp. NCR5, assembly GCF_002105485.1. Lineage (NCBI taxonomy): Bacteria > Bacillati > Actinomycetota > Actinomycetes > Micrococcales > Microbacteriaceae > Leifsonia > Leifsonia sp. NCR5. Next base: position 58,103 of record NZ_NCSR01000021.1, on the reverse strand, counting down.
CGAGGAGGGCAGGCAGCGTCCCGGCGTCTCCGCTCACGGTGACGCCGGGTGAGACGCTGTCCCCTCCGAGCAACCCGATCAGTCGCGCCTTCGTGACGGTGAGCGTCGTGGGGGCGGTGCCGTCCGCCGGCCGCTTCCGGTAGACGAGCACGCCGTTCTTGAGCGTCACGCGGTAGGTGGCGTCGAGGTCGGTGAACGTGATGTCGAACGCCAGGTCGAGGTCCCAAGCCTTCGGACCGTCGACGGAGAGCGCGATCGAGTCGAGCAGCTGCTCGGCGGTGAGCTGGGCCACGATCGCGGGCGCCGACGTCTCCGTGGGCGTGCCGAAGGCGCCCTCGCGCAGCTCCGTCGCCCCGGACAGGAAGAAGTTGCGCCAGGTGCCGTTCTCCGCGCCGTACGCCAGCTGTTCCAGCGTGTCGGCGTAGAGGGCGCGCGCCGCGGCGTGCTCGGCGTCCGTGAACACGGCGTGGTCGAGCAGGGTCGCCGCCCAGCGGAAGTCGCCGGAGTCGAACGCCTCCTGCGCGAGCGCGACGACCCTGTCGACGCCGCCCAGCGCATCCACGTAGCGTTTCGCCTGCTCGACAGGGGGATGCGGCCACAGCCTCGCGGGGTTGCCGTCGAACCAGCCCATGTATCGCTGGTAGATCGCCTTCACGTTGTGGCTGACCGAGCCGTAGTAGCCGTGCGTGTTCCACGCCTTCTCGAGCGCAGGCGGCAACTGGATCGTCTCGGCGATCTCCGCCCCGGTGTATCCGTGGTTGATCATCCGGAGCGTCTGATCGTGCAGGTAGGCGTAGAGGTCGCGCTGGGTGGAAAGGAACCGGATCACGTTCTCCGTGCCCCAGGTGGGCCAGTGGTGGGAGGCGAACGCCACGTCGGTGCGGTCTCCGAACGTGTCGACGGCCTCCGTGAGGTATTCGGACCAGACGTGCGGGTCGCGCACCAAAGCTCCGCGCAGCGTCAGCAGGTTGTGCAGGTTGTGTGTGGCGTTCTCGGCCATGCAGAGCGCCCGGCGCTGCGGGAAGTAGAAGTGCATCTCCGACGGTGCCTCGGTGCCCGGCGCCATCTGGAACTCGATCTCGACCCCGTCGACCGTGTGCTTCTCCCCGGTCTCCGTGATGAACAGCGTCGGCACGATCATCCCGACCTCACCGGACGACGTGGTCTGCCCGAGCCCGGCCCCCACCTGCCCGAGCGGCCCGCGCGCGAGCACAGCGCCGTACATGTACCCCGCCCTGCGGCTCATCGCCGTTCCGGCGTAGACGTTCTCCGCGACGGCGTGCTCCACGAACCCTTCCGGGGCGATCACCTGGATGCGCCCGGCCTCCACATCCTCCACCGACGCCACCCCGAATACCCCGCCGAAGTGGTCGACATGGCTGTGCGAGAAGATGACGGCGACGACAGGGCGGTCTCCGCGATTGGCCCGGTACAGGCCGAGGGCGGCAGCGGCGGTCTCGGTGGAGATGAGCGGGTCGATCACGATCACGCCGGTGTCGCCCTCCACGAACGTGATGTTCGACAGGTCGAGCCCGCGCACCTGGTAGATGCCGTCCGTCACCTCGTAGAGGCCCTGGCGGGCGACGAGCTGCGACTGCCGCCACAGGCTCGGGTTGACGCTGGTGGGCGCGTCGCCGGCGAGGAAGGAGTAGCTGTCGTTGTCCCACACCACCCGCCCGTCCTGCGCTTTCACGACCCCGGGTTCGAGGGCGGCGACGAAACCGCGGTCGGCGTCCGCGAAGTCGTCCGTATCGTCGAACGGCAGTGAGTCGAGGAGTTCGCGATGTGCGGCTTCGACGGTCGGTGTCGGCGGCTTCTGGTCCATCTCCGGTCCCCTTCGCTCGCGGTCCCACCCGACGGCGGGCCATCACGCCCGACTATCCTCCGGGCCATCGGGGGCTGTCTAGTACTGAGATTCGGCCCTTGCCGCGGGCGCACCCGCGGTCATACCCTGACCACGTGACCTCGGCGCCCGATGGTGTTGCAACGTCGCTCGACGGAAGACAGTTCCGGTTCAGGACCCCCGTCGAGACGCCGTTCGTGCCCGGCGGGTTCGTCACCCTCCGCGACGGAGGCGCCGCGGGCGGCGCGGCAGAGGCCCGCGAACAGCTCGGGCAGGTCGACGATCTCGACTTCGACGGCGACGACACGCTCGCGGGCACCGGAAAGCTGCTGGGGGAGCGCAGAGCGGACGGCAGCCTCGACACCGGGGCGACGCATCCCTTCGCCTGGGCGGCCGTGGATGCGGCGGACGACGAGGCGGTCGAGCTCGTCTTCCGCGCGGCGAGGGCCACCCTCGACGTCGGATCGCTGATCGGCGTCGACAACGTGCGGGCCAGGCTGCTCACCCACCGGTTCAACCGGCACACCTTCTGGTGCGGCCAGAGCGGGTCGGGCAAGACGTACGCGCTCGGCGTGCTGCTCGAACAGCTGCTCGTCGACACCGAGCTGCCGATGGTGATCTTCGACCCGAACGGCGACTTCGTGCGGCTTCGCGAGCTGCGCACCGTCGTCGACACGGAGGCGGAGCGCACGCTCGCCGGGAAGGACATCCGGGTGCTGCGGCCCGGCGACAGTGAGAACCCGCTGCTCGCGCGGTTCATCGACTTCCCGATGCGGTCGAAGGCGGCCGTGCTGCGCCTCGACCCGATCGAGGACAGGGCCGAGTACAACGCACTCGTCCACCTCGACGTGCGCGAGGAAGCCAGGCGCCCCGACGGGATTGTCCCGGCGCTGCTCGCCTCGGGCGACCCGGCGGCGGAAGCCCTCGCCCGCCGCATCGAGAACCTGCGCCTGATCGACTGGGAGGTCTGGGCCGAAGGGCGGGAGGCGGTCACCGACATCCTCGACGACCGGCCGGATGCGACCGTGCTCGACCTGGGCGGGTTCGCCTACCCGGACGAGCATCTGGTCGTTTCCCTCGCCGTGCTCGACGACCTCTGGGCCAAACGGGAGTCGCGGCGACCGCTCCTCATCGTCATCGACGAGGCGCACAACCTCTGCTCGCCAGACGACGACCGGCCGCTGCAGCGCGCGGTGCGCGAACGGATCATCCAGATCGCGGCCGAGGGACGCAAATTCGGCCTGTGGCTGCTGCTGTCGACGCAGCGGCCGTCGAAGGTGCACCCGAACATCGTCTCCCAGTGCGACAACCTCGCCCTGATGCGGATGAGCTCACCGCTCGACCTGGAGGAGCTCGGCACGATCTTCGGCTTCGCGCCGCCGTCGCTGCTCGCGCACGCGCCCAGCTTCCGGCAGGGCGAGGCGCTGCTGGCCGGGGGATTCGCGCCGGCGCCGATGCTCGTTAAGGTGCGGGACAGGCTCACGGAGGAGGGCGGCGCCGACGTGCGCGTGCCCCTGCGGAATCCGGCCGGCTAGGGTCGGGGAACCGTGACGACCCAGGAAGTGACCGCCGAGGCGCCGACGCGGGGTGCGCATCCACTGTCCCGTGTGCTGCGAAGGCCGGTGGGCAGCGTCGAGTCCGTCGAGTCGTCTGCGCTTGTCATCGGAGCCGCGGTCTTCGTCGTCGGCGGCATCGTCGCGCTGTTCGTGTTCTGGGACAGGGACCTGCCCATCTCCGGCCGCGGCTCGATCGGCGAGTTCGCCGCGATCGGCGGCGCCGTGACCGCCGCTGTGGTGTTCGCGCTCGGGCGCATCCTGATCGACGTGGTTCCGCACCGGGATGCGGGAGCGCGCCCATCGCTGCGCCTGGCCGTGTTCGACGTGGTGGCGCTCGCCGTGGCGGTCGGGCTGATCGCGCTGCTCGCCTGGACGGCCATCTCGGACGTGGTGGAGCGCAGCTTCCAGGGCGCCGTGGTGTTCACACTGCCGGGCGCTGTGCTGGCCGGGGTCTCGCTGGCGCTCACCGCCTACGTCGTGTTCCTGACCGCCGTGCAGCTGACGTCGATGCTGCTCTCGCTCGTGCTCGCCGTCTTCCTGGTGGTCGGCGTGTTCACGAGCATGCTGAGTTCGTCCGACCCGCTCTGGTGGCAGAAGAACCTGTCGGCGCTCGGGATGACGGACGATCTCTCCGCCTTCGCGTTCAACCTGACGCTGATCGTGGCCGGAGCGATCGTCGTGATCATCGCGCGGGTGGCGACGGCGGGCATCCCGACCCCGGATCACGCGAGTCGCAGGGGCCGCGACCTCGTGCGGTGGGCGTTCGTGCTGATCGGGGTGTTCCTCGGGTGCGTCGGCGTGTTCCCCGTCGACCGGTTCTTCGTGCTGCACAACACCGTCGCATCCGGGATGGCCGTCGTGTTCGCCGCCCTCGTGATCGGGTTGCGCTGGTGGGTGCCCGCGATGCCGCGCGTGTTCCTGCTGCTCGGCTACGTCTACGTGGGCGTGGTGGTGGTGCTCGCCGTGTTCTTCGCCGTCGGCTACTACAACCTCACCGCGGTCGAGCTCGTGGCGGCCATCCTCATCTTCAGCTGGATCATCCTGTTCCTGCGGAACACCGCCGCGAGATACCCGTAACTGTCGCGTATCCCGGGCGTTTTGCGACAGTTGCCGGCATCTCGCGAAAACCGAGGCTGGGGATTTGCCCGGGTCGCGCCGGGCTCCCAGGGAGTGCGGGATATGGTGGGGCCATCCGGGCGAGCAGCCCACCCCCATATTGGCTGGGAAGTCGATCCAACCGAACGGCCCGCATATGGTTTCGCTCGCCCCTACCGCCGCACCCCGGGCATCCACGCTCGGCCCGATTCGCCGCACCGGCCCCCGCATCGAAGCGGCGCCCCCGGTCACCCAGAGCTTCAAGATCCTGCTGAACACCGTCCGCGACCAGGGCCTGCTGCGCAGGGCGAAGCTGTTCTACGCTCTCGTCGCCGGCGCTCTCGTCCTCGCCCTCGGCGGCGCGGTCGCCGGGATGATCCTGCTCGGTGACAGCTGGTTCCAGCTGCTCATCGCCGCAGCCCTCGGCCTGATCTTCACGCAGTTCGCGTTTCTCGCCCACGAGGCGTCGCACCGCCAGATCGCCGCATCCGGCCCCACGAACGACCGCCTCGGCCGGATGCTCGCCACCCTCGTCGTCGGCATCAGCTACTCGTGGTGGATGACGAAGCACACCCGTCACCACGCCAACCCCAACACCATCGGCAAAGACCCGGACATCGAGGTCGACACCATCTCGTTCGTCGAGGAGGACGCCGCGAAGCGCACCGGGTTCCTCGCCTTCATCACCAGGAAGCAGGGCTACCTGTTCTTCCCGCTGCTGCTGCTCGAGGGCTTCAACCTGCACGGCCGCTCGTTCGGTACCCTGTTCCAGCGCGGCAAGGTGGATGGGCGCGGCAAGGAGTTCGCATTCCTCGCGATCCGCTTCAGCCTCTACTTCGGCGCCATCTTCTGGCTGCTGCCGCTCGGGATGGCGTTCGCCTTCATCGGCGTGCAGCTCGCCGTCTTCGGCCTGTACATGGGTGCGAGCTTCGCCCCGAACCACAAGGGCATGCCGCTGATCGCCCCCGGCGTGAAGGTCGACTTCCTCAGCCGTCAGGTGCTCACCTCCCGCAACGTGGTCGGCTTCGGCATGACCGGTCTGCTGGGCGGCCTGAACTACCAGGTCGAGCACCACCTGTTCCCGAGCATGGCCAGGCCGCACCTGCGCAAGGCCGCCGCCATCGTGCGCGAGCACTGCCAGACCGAGAACATCCCGTACACCGAGACCTCGCTGATGAACTCGTACGGCATCGTCATCGAATACCTCAACCGTGTCGGCCTGTCCGCGCGCGACCCGTTCGACTGCCCCGCCGCCGCCTCGATGCGCTGACGCGCTGACGCCGTCGCGGCTGTCCCCCGAAGTGTGGACATGCGCTCTGCACAGAGCGGTCTACCGTATGGAGTGATCGCCGGATGGCAGGCCGGACCGTATTCGGGACGGACGGCAGAACTGCACTCCCGGTTTGTGGCGGCGGCGCGAGCTTTCGGGTAGCGAGCGCCGCCGCCGATCTCTGTCCTTGGGGTGACTACGTCCCGAGCGCCCGCACCTCGACCGGCGCGAAGCGCGCTTCGACGAACCGCGCCGCCAGCTCGACCGCCCTGTCGATGCCGGAGACGTCGACCAGGTAGTAGCCGCCGACGAACTCCTTGCTCTCGGTGAACGGCCCGTCGGTGACGTGCACGCCGTGGGCGTCGGTCCTCACAACGCGCGCATCCGTCACGCTGAGTTCTTGGGTATCGACCAGCTCGCCGCTCGCCGTCAGCTCGCGCTGGAGCTCCTGGTGCGCCCTCTCGAATTCGTCCTTGAGGTCTGTCGCCATCCTGGTAACGAACTCGTCGGTGTTGAAGATCGTCAGCAGATACTTCATCGTCGTCTCCTTATCGGCTCTGTCTCCTTCACGTCGAACGGGGTGCGGCCGATTCGACAGCTCGTGAGCGGTCCTTCCCAGAATGTACGCACGCTCAGGCGCGCGGTGCACCGAATCCGCGGATCCCGGTGACCTTTCCGCGGGCCTTTGCTACCCTCGAACGGGTATGCAGTCCGCATCCACCAGCCCCCGCAGTCATGGCCGCCGCTCGGCGGAACGCCGTGCTGCCCTGCGCACGCCGGGGCCGAGGGTGCCCGTGCACCACAGGATCGGCGTGACGCTGGCCGTCCTGGCACTCATCACCGGCTTCTCGATCGTGCCGACGGATGCCGCCCTCGCGGCGACTCTGGCCGTCCCGGTCAGTACCGTCGCCCCCGGCACGGATGCGCCGGAGCGCACCCCCGCGCAGCGCATCGACGTGGATGCGACCATCGCCGCCCCGGTCGTCGCCCGCGACCAGCTCTCGGCGACCGACGGCGTGCAGACCCTCAGCAACAACGGCACGAACGCCGACTGGGCGAAGCTCGTCCTGATGTTCGGCGGGTGGCCGCAGACCGACGCGAACGTGCAGGTGATGCTGCGCTGGATGCGCCAGGAGAACGGTCCTCCCGACTGGTGGAACCGCAACAATCCGCTGAACAACGGCTACGGCTCCGGTGGAGGGGCTGGTCTCGGCAGCTATCCGGACCTCACCACCGCCGCAGAGTACGCGGCGAAGAACCTGCAGCGCGGCTACCCGGGCATCGTGGCGGGCCTCACGGCCGGCACCTCCGCCGACGCGACCGCCGCGGCCATCTGGGCGTCTCCGTGGGCCACCAGCCACTACGGCAACGGCTCCCACTGGAGCACCGCCCCCGTGCAGCTGGTCAAGGCGCCCGCCTCCGCCTGGGGCAACTGACCCCGGGCCCCGACCCCCGGTCCGCCTCGCCTATTTGGCGGCGAGCCAGGCGCGGAGGCGGGGGAGCGGCCAGGTGGTGACGATGCGGTCGGCGGGGACGCCGTTGGCGGCGGCACGGGCCGCACCGTACGCGAGGAAGTCGAGCTGGCCGGGAGCGTGGGCGTCGGTGTCGATGCTGAACACGCATCCGGCCGCCAGGGCCAGCTGGATGAGGTCGTCCGGCGGGTCCTGCCGTTCCGGCCGCGAGTTGATCTCCACCGCGACATCGTTCTCCGCGCACGCGGCGAACACCCGCTCCGCGTCGAACTCCGACGGCGGCCGGGTGCCGCGCGAACCGGAGACCAGCCGTCCCGTGCAGTGCCCGAGCACGTTGGTGTGCGGGTCGCGGATGCCGCCGAGCATCCTGGCGGTCATCGTGGCCTTGTCCGAGCGCAGCTTGGAGTGCACGCTCGCGACCACCACGTCGAGCCTGCCGAGCAGCTCGGGCGTCTGGTCGAGCTCTCCGCTCTCCAGGATGTCCACCTCGATCCCGGTGAGCAGTTGCACGCTCCCGGTGTCGAGCGCCGCGATCACGTCGAGCTGTTCGGCGAGACGTTCGGCGCTCAGCCCGTTGGCGACGGTGAGGTTGGGCGAGTGGTCGGTGATCGCCTGGTACTCGCGGCCGAGCGTCGCGGCCGCCGCGGCCATCGCCTCGATCGGCGTCGTGCCGTCCGACCACTCGGTGTGCGCGTGCAGGTCTCCGCGCAGCGCTGCCCGCAACTCGTCGCCGCCCTCGGCCAGTGGATGCGCGTTCTTCTCGCGCAGATCGGCCAGGTAGTCCGGCACCTGTCCGTCCACCGCCTGCGAGATCACCTGGAAGGTGCGGTCGCCGATGCCCTTCGTGCGCTTCAGCCGCCCGTCCGCCACGCGCTCCCGCAGCTCGTCGGCGCTGAGCGGGGCGATGGTGCCCGCCGCCCTCCGGAAGGCCTGCACTTTGAACGTGGGGGCGAGTTCCCGTTCCAGCCAGAAGGCGATCTCGTTCAGGGCGTCGACAGCATCCATGGAGACCATCATGCTCCCGTTCGGCGCTGACGCAGCAGGACGACGACGACCGCGCCGATGATCGCGAGGACGGCGGTTCCGACGAACAGCAGGGAGAAGCCGTCGGAGACCGCGGTGGCAGCAGGGTCGCCGGCGCTGAGTCCCGCCGTGGTGCGGGCGGCCGCCACGCTGCCGAGGACCGCCAGTCCGAGCGCCCCTCCAATCTGCTGGCTGGTGTTGACGAGCCCGCTCGCGAGTCCGGAGTCCTGGGCGGTTGCGCCGTCGACCGCGAGCTGCGTGGCCGTGATGAAGCCTGCTCCCAGCCCGGCGCCGATCAGGATGCTCGGGCCGAGCAGCCCGCCCACGAACGAGGCGTGCGGTCCTGCGGCGGCGAGCCAGAGCATCCCGCCGGCGAAGACCACGAGGGCGGCCACGAGGGTCGGCCGCAGTCCGAGCTTGGCGATCAGGGCCGGCACGACGGCGGCGATCACCACGAGCGACCCGGCGAGGGGGAGCTGGCTGATTCCCGCGGTGAGGGCGTCGTAGCCGAGCACCTCTTGCAGGTAGACGGAGAGGGCGAAGAAGAGTGCTGTCGTCGCACCTCCGGCGAGGAGCATGACGACGTTGCCGGTGGCTGCGTCCCTGTTGCGGAAGAACGCGAAAGGCACCAGCGGATGTGCAGCGCGCCGTTCGACCAGCACGAACGCGGCCAGGAGGGCGAGCGCGGCGGCCGAGGTGCCGAGGGTGACCGGGCTCGCCCAGCCGAGCTGACCGGCGAAGCTGAGTGCGGCGACGAGCGCGGTGAGCCCTGCGGTGATCGTGGCCGCCCCCGCGATGTCCATGCGCTGGCGGTCGCCGGCCGGATCGCGACCGACCAGGAACGGGATGGCGACGAGCACCACGATGCCCACCGGCACGTTCACGAAGAACACGGCCTGCCAGCCGAGCAGCGCGGTGAGCACGCCGCCGAGGAGCACGCCGGCCGCGCTCCCGATCCCGGCGACGGCGCCCCAGACGCCGAGAGCCTTCGCGCGGTCCCGTCCGGTGACGAACAGCTGGGTGACCAGCGCGAGGGAGGCCGGCGCGAGCAGAGCGGCGGATGCGCCCTGGACGGCGCGGGCCGCGAGCAGCATCCCGCCGCTCACCGAGAGCCCGGCGATGGCGGACGCGACCACGAAGCCGGCGACGCCGATCAGGAAGACGCGGCGGTGGCCGTAGCGGTCGGCGAGTCGCCCACCGAGCAGGAGGAGCCCGCCGAAGGGGAGCACGTACGCGGTGATGACCCACGCGAGCGCGGCGGTGTCGAGGTGGAGCTGCGTGCCGAGCGCCGGGAGGGCGATGTTCACGATGGAGGCGTCGAGCACGACGAGGAACTGGGCGAGGGCGAGCACGCCGAGCGCCCACCAGCGATGCGCGCTGCGGGTGACGGCCGGGGCGCCGACGGTGGTGGATTCGAGGGACATGAGCGATTCCTTCCGATAGTGAGTGACTGATCAGTCACTCTTCTGGGTGTGAAAAACGAATGGTGCGATGAGAAGTGCGAGAAGGAGGGGAGCGGGGGAGGGGCGGCTACGGGTGCCGGATGCCCGCGGTGAGGATGCGGGCCCAGTCGGACGAGTCGCTCTCGATCCCGGCGGTCACGATGAGGTGGCACAGCTGCCCGAAGGCGATGAAGCGCTGCACCTCGTCGTCCGTCGCGCCGGAGCGCGTCTTGGTGAAGCGGGTGATCCTGGCCATGCCCCGCCGCAGGGACGCGCCGATCTCCGGCTCTGCTGCTGCCGACTGGGCGTGTACCTGGAGCATGAGCAGCGAGCGGTCCGCGATGAGCTCCGCGTATGCGTCCCCCATCGTGTAGAGGATGTCGGAGGGCGACTGGCTCGCGCTCGCCGCCGCGCCCGTGTCGAGGGCGTCCTCGATGCGGTCGAAGCAGCGATCCAGGGCGGCCACGAACAGCTTCTCCTTGCCGGGGAACAGCTTGAACACGTATGCGGGGGAGATCCGGGCATGCTCGGCGACCGCCGAGATCGGGGTGCCGAGGTAGCCGGACGCCCCGAACACGTCGATGGCGCTGGCGATCACGGTCTCGCGCCGTTCTTCGGCGGTCGAGAGGGTGGAGCGCGAGGAGGAAGACATGTGAGTGAATGTACACTCACTCTTTGCGCGCGGTCAAGCGTTACGTCCCCTTACGCCGCCCAGCGCCCGGCCGCGGCCCCCGCCGCTAGCGTCGGAGGGTGAGCTCCACCATCGAGAACCTCGGCCGCGAGACGCGCCTCTATCCGCCGACCGACGCGTTCGCGGCGCAGGCGAACGTGGGGGCGGATGCGTTCGACGACGCCAGCGACCCCGTCGCGTTCTGGGAGCGTCAGGCCGCGCGGCTGGACTGGGCGGAGCCGTGGCGCACCGCTCACACCTGGGAGCCCGCGACCGCCGGCACGGACGGCGAGCTGAGCATCCCGCGCGCCGAGTGGTTCGCGGGCGGCCGGCTGAACGCCGCCGTCAACTGCGTCGACCGGCACGTGGACGCCGGCAACGGGGACAGGGTCGCCATCCACTTCGTCGGAGAGCCGGGCGACACGGAGACCATCACATACGCCGAGCTGCAGCGCCGGGTCGCGAAGGCGGCCAACGCGCTCACGGCCCTCGGCATCGGGCCGGGCGACCGGGTGGTCGTCTACCTGCCGGTGATCCCGGAGACCATCGTCATCACGCTCGCCATCGCGCGCGTCGGCGCCATCCACTCGCTCGTGTTCGGCGGGTTCTCGGCGGAGGCGCTGCGCTTCCGGGTGGAGGACACCGGCGCGAAGCTGCTCGTCACCTCCGACGGCCAGTTCCGGCGCGGCACAGCGGTTCCGGTGAAGGCCAACGCCGACGCGGCCGTCGCGGGGGACAACGCCATCGAGCACGTGCTCGTGGTGCGCCGCACCGGCGACCTGACCCCGGACATCCCGTGGCAGGAGGGCCGCGATGTCTGGTGGCACGACATCGTGGATGCGGCGCCGGACACCCACGAGCCGGAGTTCTTCGACGCGGAGACGCCGCTGTTCATCATCTACACGTCCGGCACGACCGGCACGCCGAAGGGCGTCGTGCACACGACGGGCGGCTACCTCACCCAGGCGTCGTGGAGCCACTGGGCGCTGTTCGACGCCAAGGAATCCGACGTGTACTGGTGCACGGCCGACCTCGCCTGGGTGACGGCGCACACCTACGTGCTCTACGGTCCGTTCTCCAACGGAGCCACCTCCGTCATCTACGAGGGGACGCCGAACACCCCGCATCCCGGGAGGCACTTCGAGATCATCGAGCGCTACGGGGTCACCACGTACTACACGGCGCCGACGCTCATCCGGACGTTCATGACCTGGTTCCCGGACGGACTGGGCGACGGCTGGGAGCTGTCGAGCATCCGGCTGCTCGGCACGGTCGGCGAGGCCATCAACCCGGAGGCGTGGGTGTGGTTCAGGGAGCAGCTCGGTGCGGGAAGCGCTCCCGTGGTCGACACCTGGTGGCAGTCGGAGTCCGGCTCCGCCATCGTCGCGCCGCTGCCCGGGGTGACAGCGCTGAAACCCGGATCGGCGACCACGGCCGTGCCCGGCGTGACGGTGCGTGTCGTGGACGAGAACGGCGTGGACGTCCCGCGCGGCTCCGGCGGCTCCATCGTGATCGACGGCACCTGGCCGTCGATGGCGCGCACGGTGTGGGGCAACCCGGAGCGCTACCGGGACTCGTACTGGGCCACGTTCGCCGAGCACGGCTACTTCCTCGCCGGTGACGGCGCCGCCGTGGACGAGGACGGCTACATCTGGTTGCTCGGCCGCCTGGACGACGTGATCAACGTGTCGGGGCACCGCCTGTCGACGATCGAGATCGAGTCGGCGCTGGTCGCGCATCCCCAGGTCGGGGAGGCCGCCGTCGTCGGCGTCGACGACGCGACCACCGGCCAGGCCGTCGCCGCGTTCGTCGTGCCGAGCGGCCAGGCGTCCGCCGAGCAGCCGCCCAGCGAGCAGGTGCTGCGCGATCAGGTGACGCGCGAGATCGGCGCCATCGCTAAGCCGCGCCACATCGTCATCGTCCCCGACCTCCCCAAGACCCGCTCGGGCAAGATCATGCGCAGGCTCCTCGTCGACCTCTTCGACGGCCGCCCTCTCGGAGACGCCACCTCCCTCCAGGACGAGACGGTGCCCCACACCATCCGCGCCCTGCTGCAGAACCGGGTCTGAACCTAGTCGCGCGAAACGCCGGCGGAGGCGTGAACACCGTCGGACTCGATGACCGCGTCGCGGAATGCGGCGGTGAGCGTTGCGAACGGCGGCCGGGCGAGGGGGTCGCGCGCGGTCATGGCCGTCAGCAGCGCCGTCCACTGGCCGGGCAGGTCGCTCGGGATGGGCGGGTCGGTCCGCAGCCGCGCCAGGGCGGACTCCACGGCGGAGCCGGGGAAGGTGACCGTGCGCGTGAAGCACTCCAGCAGCACGAGGCCGAGCGAGTACACGTCGCTGGCCGGGGTGGCGTGCTCGCGCGACGCCTGCTCCGGGCTCAGGTAGGCGGCCGTGCCGGTCGTCGTGCCGTTCTCGTCCGGCTCCGGCCCGATGATCCCGCTGGCGATGCCGAAGTCGGTGATGCGCGCCCGTGCGCGGAACGTCGTGGTGCCGTAGGACACCAGCATGATGTTCGACGGCTTGATGTCGCGGTGCACCACCCCGTTGGCGTGCACGTATTCGAGCGCCTCCGACACGTCGTAGGCGATCTCGGCGATCTCCCGCTCGGCGAGGGTGCGCTCCACGATCGCGGTCTGCAGGTCGGTCCCCGACACCAGCTCCATCACCAGGAACGGCCGGGGGTCGTCGAGCGCCGAGTAGTCGACGCCGGCGTCGATCAGGGACACGATGCCGTGGTGGCTGAGCCGCGCGAGCGCCGCCTGCTCCCTGCGGTACTGCAGCATCTCCTCCTCGCCGCCGGAGCGGTAGACCTTGATGGCGACCTCGCGGTCGAGGAGCTCGTCCGTGGCGCGGAACACCCGTGCCTCCCCGCCCCTGCCGATGAGGGTGTGCGGCCGGTACCGGCCGAGGAGGGCGGGCACTTCGTGCTCGGACATCAGCCGGCCCGCGAACGCAGCAGCGCGAACGAGGTCTCGCCCACGATCAGGGACTCCGGATGCTCGACCGCGAGCTCGAGGTCGCTCGACAGTTCCAGCTCCCATGCCCCTCCGTCGGTCTCCGGGAGGGCGAAGTCGACGCCGTTCTCCGACGCGTTGAGCAGCAGCAGGAAGCTGTCCGACCCGGCGTGGCGCAGCTCGAACGCGATCGACTTGGCGTCCGCGTCCTCCCAGTCCTCGTCGGAGAACGGCTCGCCGTCTGCGCGCACGATGTGCACCGTGTCCGTCGCGCCCGTCTCCGGCGCCTGCCGGTACCAGTCAGGGCGCAGAGCCGGCTCCGCCCTGCGCAACCGGATGAGCGCGGTGGTGAAGTCGCGCAGCTCGGTGTCCGCGTCCTCCCAGTGGAACCAGGAGATCTCGTTGTCCTGGCAGTACGCGTTGTTGTTGCCCTGCTGGGTGCGCCCCAGCTCGTCGCCGCCGAGGACCATCGGCACGCCGGCGGAGAGCAGCACGGTGGCGAGGAAGTTCTTCCGCTGGCGTGTGCGCCTCGCGGTGATCTCCGGGTCGTCCGTCGGGCCCTCGACGCCGTTGTTGCATGAGCGGTTGTCGGATTCGCCGTCGGCGTTGTCCTCGCCGTTCGCCTCGTTGTGCTTCTCGTCGTAGCTGGTGAGGTCGGCGAGGGTGAAGCCGTCGTGGGCGGTGACGAAGTTGACGCTGGACAGCGGGGAGCGGCGGGAGTCCTCGTACACGTCCGGGCTGCCGAGCACGCGCTGCGAGAGGGTGGCGAGCATCCCGTCCGTGCCGCGCCAGTAATCGCGCACGTCGTCGCGGAACTTCCCGTTCCACTCCGACCAGCCGGCGGGGAACCCGCCCACCTGGTATCCGGCGGTGTCCCACGGCTCCGCGATCAGCTTGACCGTCGCGAGGGTGGGGTCCTGCTGCACGAGGGTGAGGAACGCGCTGTGCAGGCTGGCGTCTCCACCCTGCCGGGTGAGGGTGGTCGCGAGGTCGAAGCGGAACCCGTCGACGTGCATCTCGGTGACCCAGTAGCGCAGCGAGTCCATGATCAGCTGCAGCGCGGCGGGGTGGCTGACGTTGACGCTGTTGCCGGTGCCCGTCGTGTCGAAGTAGTGCGCAGCGTCGTCTTCGACGAGCCGGTAATACGCGGGGTTGTCGATGCCTTTGAAGCTGAGGGTCGGGCCGAGGTCGTTGCCCTCGGCGGTGTGGTTGTACACCACATCGAGGATCACTTCGAGGCCGGCAGCGTGCAGCGCCTTGACCATGCCCTTGAACTCGTCCACCTGCTGGCCGGCGTCGCCGGAGGCGGCGTACTCGCCGTGCGGGGCGAAGAACCCGATCGTGTTGTATCCCCAGTAGTTGCGCAGCCCCTTCTCCTGGAGGTGCGCATCCTGCAGGAACTGGTGCACGGGCATCAGCTCGACGGCGGTGACGCCGAGCGAGGTCAGCTTGTCGATGGCAGCGGGATGCGCCAGTCCGGCGTAGGTACCGCGCGCGTCCTCCGGCACCTCGTCGAGCAGCTTGGTGAAGCCCTTCACGTGCGTCTCGTAGACGACCGTCTCGGAGAGCGGGGTCGCCGGCGGCCGGTCGTCTCCCCAGTCGAACGAGTTCGGGTCGATGACGACGGACAGGGCGACGTGCCCCGCTCCGTCGGTCTCGTCGAGCTGGTCCGGGTCGTCGAGGCTGTGCCCGAACACCGCCTGACCGGTGTCGAACGCGCCGGTGACCGCGCGGGCGTGCGGGTCGAGCAGCACCTTCTTGTCGTTGAAGCGGAGCCCGTTCTCCGGGTCCCACGGGCCGGAGACCCGCAGCCCGTACTTCGTGCCCGGCGTGAGCCCCGGCACGATGCCGTGGAAGACGTGCGCCGTGCGCTTGGTCAGCTCGGTCCTGGTCTCGGTGCCGTCGTCGGCGAAGACGCAGACGTACACGGCGTCCGCGTGCTCGCTGTAGACCGCCACGTTGGCGCCGCCATCGACCAGGGTGACCCCCAGCGGATACCGACGGGATGCCTGCTCGGTCATGCGCGTCCCGCTCGATATTCCGTTGTGTTCATGCCAGCCTCGCCTCGTGGTGAATCGTTAGATTATCTAGACATCGTCGCCTGCCGCCACCCGTTGACAGGCGCGGGGGCGTCCGCTAGCCCGCGGGCGCGATGCCGAGATCGGAGGTTTGGTCCATGATCCCGGTATTTTTATATGTTTTGCCAAGATGATAAACATGATGTATATAATTGTGCAAAACTGATGGGCACGCGCGCACAAGCGTGCTGATACCGGCCGGAAGGAGGTGCACCATGGAAACTGCTTCTTTCGAGATCGAAGAGACGTCGGTCGACATCGACACTGTCGTGGTTCACCGTTCTTAGGACGCTGACTGCGAGGGGTGTGCATGACTGCACACCCCTCCTGACAAGGGATTATGAAGCACTCACTCACCGCGGCGTGGACTGTGACCACAACGAGCGACGCGCTGCACATCTCCTCAGAGACATCGAGTCTCTCGGTCAAGCTTCCGCCCGAACACCTTGCCAATGCCAGTCAGTTGCTCAGCGGATGGGAGCATGGCAGCGTTCCTGAGCTGGAACCTTTGCGCGCTGACCTGATCCGACGAGGAGTGCTGCGGCCTCTGGCGATCCCGCCGGCTCCTGCCCAATCGAGGCAGATTGAATACTGGCGAGCGTTTACCCAGAATGCGCTCGAAACCGTCGAACGCCTCAGCAACGCGACCATCGCCGTCGTCGGAGTGGGCGGTATCGGGAGCGTCGTACTCCAGCACCTCGTTGGGGCAGGCGTCGCCAATTTTCGCCTACTCGATTCGGACACTATTGACGCGTCCAACCTCAATCGGCAGTTCATCTACGACGTCGAGTCAATCGGAACCCCAAAAGTCGTCACCGCCAAGAGATTTGTTCTGCAGAGAGCGCCGAACGCGCGAGTGTCCGTACTCGAAGAAGAATGGCAACCCGAGTCGGCCGAGCAGCGCGAATTTCTCTTCGATGGCGTCGACTTCGTCGTCGCCGCCATCGACAAGCCAACAATCAATGCGTCCATCGCAGTATTAGATAGAGCATGGAGATCTGGGGTCGACTCGATCCTTGCGACCACCGGACTGTCGAAGTCGCTCGTCACGCAGGTATTCGCGCCGGACCTCAGCCTCCAGTCACCCCGACAAGCAATGCACTTCGTGCCTCGATCGGCAGAGTCGCCATTTCTTGCTTCCCACGGTCCGACGAACACCGTTCCCGCGGCGATTGCTGCCGACCAAGCGTTAAACCACCTAGGTGGGCTCGATAGTCGCGTGGAATACTCACGGCCGCTGGTGATTCTCTGGTCACAGGACGGCACGCCGATATCCACGCGGGTGGATCGAGTTCGGCTTTGACACGGCGGGTCGTTCTCGAAATCGATACATCGCCGTCTACGTACCTCGCTCCCGGCGAATTCACTGGGCTCCTCGTCAGCAAACAGTTGCATCGTGCCCTGTTTCGTGAATGCGGCCAGAGCGTTGTCCCTGACCTGATCGCCGTTCACGATCGGGTCGGGGACCACGAGTGGGTCTTCCGAATGGCAGGTGACGCCAGGTGGGGAGATGGTCAGCCTGTAACCGGTGCACACGTAGCGCGCCGCCTTGCCGACGTTTCGAAATCGCGCCGCTGGGCGTGGCTTGCGACTCTGCTGCGTCGCTGCGAAGCTCCCGATAAGGACACCATCCGGGTCACCACTCGGCGCGGCGTAGCGATACTGGACCGAGTGCTGGCGAACCCCGCATTCGCGCCACGCAGACCCTCGCACTCTTCGGGCGCATACTTCCTCCTCCGGGAAGATCGCGATCGGACCGTGCTCGTCCCCCGAGATTCATCGGCAGCGCCCGTCGTAGAACTGGTCTCGACCGGATCTCGCATCGAAGGGCGTCGTCAGTTCGACGCGGGCGCGCTTGACATCGGCTGGGGGGTCGGAGTTCCTCCGCAATTCTGGACACGGGAGGATCCCGGCCCGTTCGCGCGCTCGCCTGAACTGGACATGCATGTGATCGTGGCCGCCGGACGGACCGTGTCTCCCGACTCGGCGCGGGAAATTCTCGATTCCTGCGCACTCGCACGTGGTCTGCCTGCAGGGATCGACGCCACCAGCACGCGTTTTGCCGGGGAACGCAACGCTCCTGCTCAGGCTCGTCCGGTGGCGATCGACGACGAATGGCCGCTCTTCTTCAGCGAGTTTCCTCCAAATCGCGAGATTGCGAACTCGCTCGCGCGCGCGTCAAACGGCCGGCTGATTCCGACGCGAGTCTCGTATGGCGCTCTCGTCGACGGATCGCTTCGACAACACGGATTCAGCCTAGAGATACACGCGACCCAGTTTCCCGATGCTCTCGGCATGCTCGTGGAGACCGCCTTGATCGAAGGGACATCGCTTCCGGTGTCGGGCGACCTCCGCGAAGCCGCTAGCCAGATCTGGGGTACTGAAAACGAAAGCTCACGACGTGAGATGGCGAGATCTGTGGAACAGCATCTCGACACGATTCTGCGGCGCAGAGTGATCGGCCGAATGCGATCGCGCTTCCGATCGCATTCAGATCTCAAGATCCCGCGCACAGGGTGGCTCGACTTCCGACAATTCACCACTTTCGAAGGGGTAATGCATGAGTCACGCCAAAGTCACTGAGGAGTTGCTTTCACTCGCGGGCAGTCGGGACAGCGAGGAATTCGCAGCGGGCTCCATCCCCGCCGTCATTGCGCGAGAACTCCTTTCACCAGGAGAACTCGGCGTATTCCTCTGCAATCCTCTTGTCCGCTTTCCGCAGGTGCGGGTTGCCATGTCCGGCAGAGCTGTCGCTGCCGGTGACTATGTGACCTCCCGCCGCATCGGCACACGATCTGTAGAGGACGGAATAGACGGCCTTCGCGTCGCGGAGTGGCTCACCAAGGGCGCCACCGTCACCCTGGACTCCCTCGAATACCTTTCGAAGCCAGTTGCTCGGATCTGCGAGTCGTTGTCAGATGCCCTCGGACTGACGGCAACGGCTACCGCCTATGTGACTCCTCCCGGAAAACGAGGACTGAGCCCGCACACGGACGAGGAAGATGTCTTCGTCCTGCAGACGTACGGAACGAAGAACTGGATCGTCGATTCCGCGCAACGTCAGGAGACCGCGACGGCAGCTGGCTTTCCGTTCAACGACCAGATGAAGCAGGTCGCCCCCGTGACTTTGCGCCCCGGCGACATGTTCTTCATGCCAGCCGGAACTCCGCATGTTGCGGCAGCGCAGGCTGATCTCTCCATCCACATCACCATCTCGGTGGAGCGACCAAGGCTCAAGCACCTGCTTGAAGAGGCCGTCGCGACAGCCGTCTCCGTCTATCCCGAACTCAACAGGCTCCAGCGATGGAGTGCTGCGGAAAATCCCTCTGCAACGACGCTTCTGGAGCTTGTCGCACGCGTTTCGTCCACAGCTGTGCCCGCGAGAATCAGCATCGCGCCGAGTGCGTTGCCGTTCGATTCGTGGGACTCGCTGGATTCCGCCCGACTCAGTGTTCGGCTCATTGCGCCCATGAAGGTCACGCAGAATCTGGACAGCTACACACTCGCCTTTCCTGACTTCCGAATCACGCTCAACGGAGCGACAGGAAGATCTCTCGCAGGCCTTTCCATGCTCGATTGGACCTTGGTCGAGCCTGGCGACGGTGAGTGCAGAGAGGTCTTGTTCCAGCTCATCGGTCGCGGTGTCATCGAAGCTACAGGTGCCACCGCATGATGGACACCGTCAAGCTTTGGAACAGGGAGTTCAAGCGGCTCTGGTGGAGCGAAGCTCTTTCGTTTTTCGGCAGCCAGCTCACGCTCTTCGCAATTCCGATCGTCGCCCTTCAATACTTGCGCGCGTCGGCTGCGGATGTCGCCTGGATCAACACAGCAGCAGGACTTGGCACCCTTCTGTTCCTTGGACTGCTCAGCCCGTGGACGGACCGTGCGCGCCGGACACGGTTCATGATGTTGATGTCGGGCCTGCGTGCCCTCATTCTCGGCTCTGTCGCGATTCTGTTCTTAGCCGACCGACTCTCAATCATCGTCCTTATCGTCGCGGCAGGCCTCGTCTCGGGCTTGACCGGCTTGTACGACAGTGCGTTCGCAGCACTCATACCGGGGGTCACTCACCGAACCAAGCTGCCTGCGGCAAACACCTGGGTGGCAGGTATCCGTTCAGCGGGCGACATCGGAGCCGGAGCGACGGCGGGACTCTTACTTCAGGTGCTTTCGCCGGTAGCGCTCTTCCTCGCCGATGCGGCTACGTACGTGGCCTCCGCAGTCCTGATCTCTCGGATCCGCGACCGGGAACCCCCTCGCGCGGAGAGGCTTTCCGCAAAAAACTATATTCGTTCCCTCGGATCCGGGTTCAGCATCCTTCGTCGGAACCGCATCCTCTGGCCGGTGAATGTATCGATCGCCCATTTCAACCTGTTCACCACGGCGATACAAGCGGTTTACGTCACGCACGCACTGCGCACCGGTTCGATGTCTCCCGCCGAGATCGGATTCGCGGGTGCCATCGGCGGCGTTCTAGGCCTCCTCTCGATGAGTGTCGCGTACCGCATCTGGGATCGACTCCGCCCGATCGGGGCGCTCGCGACGACATTCGCGCTGCCAGCGATCGCCGGTCTGGGGATGCTGTTGCTCGCTCCAGGGGAACCAATTGTCAACGTTGTGATTCTGGGTTTGTCTCTAGGTCTCTGGGCTTCCTGCGTCATGATCAACATCACGGGGACAGAGTCGCTGAAGCAGATGCTCATCCCTGAATCCAGGCTTGGGCGTCTCTCCGCAGCGAGCAGGTTGCTCACCTGGGGCGTCGACCCGGTTGGCGCGGCCCTTGCGGCTTCACTTGTGCTGGTCCTCCCGACGGGTGCCGTCCTTGCTATTGCGACGGCGGGCGTTGTTTCCTCGGCAGTCTGGATCGTCTGTTCAGCGGAAGTGCGACGTTTGCCGCGCCTTTCCGAACTGGCCTCCAAACCCTCCCAACCGCCACCCGTTGACAGGCGCGGGGGCGTCCGCTAGCCCGCGGGCGCGACCCGCACAGCGTCGCCGAACCGGAGCAGCGCATCCGGGGTCGAACCCGCACTTTCCGGCAGGCGGTTCCCGCGCAGGTTCACCAGCACGCGCATCCCACCTCTGGTGAACGAGAACACGTCGCCGTCTGCGACGATGTCCGTCGCCCGCGCATCGGCGGGGACGGTGCGGCGCAGCGCGATGAGGTCGCGGTAGAACGCGAGCAGCCGCGCGTGCTCCTGCTGCTCCGGCTCGGACCAGTCGAGGTGCGAACGCTCGAACGTCTCCGGATTCTGCGGGTCGGGGACAACGTCGGGATCCCAGCCCATCTTCGCGAACTCGGCGATCCGGCCGCGGGCCGTCGCCTCGCCGAGCTCCTTCTCCAGGTGCGAGGTGAAGAACTGCCACGGTGTCGTCGCGCCCCACTCCTCACCCATGAACAGCATGGGCGTGAACGGTCCGAGCAGCGTGAGCGTCGCGGCGGCCGCCAGCTGCTCCTGGGTGAGCGTGGCGGTGAGCCGGTCGCCGACCGCCCTGTTTCCGATCTGGTCGTGATCCTGGCTGAACGCGACGAGCCTGGTGTGGGGGATGTCCGCATCCAGTGGCCGTCCGTGATGGCGTTCCCGGAAGCTCGACCAGGTGCCGTCGTGGAAGAAGCCGCGGTCGAACACCTTCGCCAGCGACGCCACGCCCGCGAAGTCGGCGTAGTACCCGGTGGTCTCGCCGGTGAGGTTCGCGTGGATGGCGTGGTGCACGTCGTCGTCCCACTGGGCGCCGATGCCGTAGCCGGTGCGCGCGCGGTCACGGATGATGCGCGGGTCGTTGAGGTCGCTCTCGGCGATCAGCGTGAGCGGGCGGCCGAGCTCGGCGCTCGCCGCGTCCACCCTGGTCGCCAGCTCCTCCAGGATGTGCACGGCGCGTTCGTCGTGCAGGGCGTGGACGGCATCCAGTCGCAGCCCGTCGACGTGCAGCTCGCGCAACCAGTACAGGGCGTTGTCGACGATGTACTGCCGCACCTCGTCGGACTGCGGCCCGTCGAGGTTGACCGACGCTCCCCAGGTGCTGTGGCCGTCGCCCAGATACGGGCCGTAGACCGGCAGGTAGTTGCCGCTCGGGCCGAGATGGTTGTAGACCACGTCCTGGATCACCGCGAGGCCGCGGGCGTGGCAGGCGTCGACGAACCGCTGGTATGCGGCGGGGCCGCCGTACGGCTCGTGCACCGCGTACCAGAGCACGCCGTCGTAGCCCCAGCCGTGCTCGCCGTTGAACGCGTTGACCGGCAGCACCTCGACCGCATCCACCCCCAGCTCGACGAGGTGGTCGAGCCGGGCGATGGCGGAGTCGAGCGTTCCGATGGGGGTGAAGGTGCCGATGTGCAGTTCGTAGATCACGGCGCCGGTCAGCTCCCTGCCGCGCCACGACCCGTCCGCCCACTCGTGCGCGGACGGGTCGAACTCGCGGCTCAGCTCGTGCACGCCGTGCGGCTGCCGCAGCGACCTGGGGTCGGGATGCGGCCCGTCTCCGTCGACCACGAAGCCGTAGTCGAGCGGGGCGTCGCCCGGCAGCGGCGCGTCGAGCTGCCACCAGCCGCCGTCCGTGCGCGTCAGGACGTGCTCTGCGCCGCTGTCTCCGCCGCCGATCACCAGGGAGACGGTGGATGCGCCGGGCGCCCACACCGGGAACCGCCGGTTCACAGCGCCACCAGCAGCGCGACGGGGTAGCGCTCGAAGATCCTGGCCAGCGGGGTGACCCCCGTGTGCTCCGCACCGGTCAGTTCGTCGCGCATCCGTTGTCCTCCGAGGTCGATGGTGGTGTCTCCCCAGCCTCCCGTAGCGGAGAGGCCGATGGGGAGCCTGGTCGCGAGCGCGATGGCGCCGCCGCGGTCGAAGCCGACGAGGTGGTCGGCCTGAGCGCCCTCCGCGAGCACCGGCCGGTACGTCGTGAACAGGTCGGGCCGGTCGCGGCGCAGGCGCAGAGCGCGCGAGGTGACGAGCACCTTCGCGGCCCCGGAGGAGTCGATCTCCGGCAGCCAGCCGTCGTCGATCCTGGCGAGCAGCGCATCCGCCACCTCGAAGCCGACCGGGCGCCGGTTGTCCGGGTCGACCAGCGACTGCTCCCAGCGCTCGCTGCCCTGGTAGACGTCCGGCATCCCGGGGGAGAGCAGCTGCAGCAGCTTGGCGCCGAGGCCGTTGGATGCTCCCGCCGCGTCGATCCGCGCGACGATCGCCTCGATCTCCCCGCGCACGATGTCGTCGTCGTATGCCGCGTCGACCAGGCCGAGCAGACGCTCCTCGAAGTCTGCGTCCCCGTCCGTCCACGACGTGCGCGTCCCCGCCTCGCGGGCGGCCTTGAGCGCATATTCGCGCAACCGCTCACGCGAGATCGGCCACGCGCCGACCGCGGCCTGCCACAGTCCGTCCTCCAGCGACGGGTCGCCGATGGATGCGCGGGCGCCCACCTCCCGCAGGAACCGCGCCCACGCCCCCGGCACCTCCGCGAGCTCGGAGACGCGGGCGCGGGTGTCCTCGCCGCGCTTGGTGTCGTGGGTGCTCAGCGTGGTCAGCGACTCGGGCAGACGGGCCAGCCGGTCGGCCTGCCGCTCGTGGAACGTGGCGACGGACACGGCGAACTCCGCGGGCTCCGCGCCCACCTCGGTGAGCGTGATGAGCCGCGTGTACCGGTAGAAGGCGTTGTCCTCGACGCCCTTGGCCATGATCATCCCGCTGGTCTGCTGGAACCGGACGGCTGCGGGGTCGGCAGGGTCGGACAGGCGCTCGGAGACGCGGCCGATGGCGTCGGCGATGTCCGGCCGGGAGGCGAGCGCGGCATCCCGTGCGGTGTGGAGGTGTTCGAGACCGAACGGGAGGTAGCTGCGGTAGACGGGGAAGCAGGCGGCGAGCTCGGCGATGGCGTCGACCGTGTCCTCCCCGGCCTCTCCGCCGTCCAGCTGGCGGGCGATTCTGCGCACCTCCGAGTTCAGGATGCCGTCGGCCACGGCGCGCTTGCGGTCGTGCACGAGCGTCGCCCAGTCCGTCTCCGCGTCGCCCGCGAGCTCGGTGAGTTCCTGCTCGCCCGCCTGGTCGACGAAGACGCGGTCGATCAGCGCCAGCGCGTCATACCCCGTCGTGCCGCTGACCGGCCAGTCCGGGATGCGCTCGTCGCCCTCGATGATCTTCTCCACCCACACCGGCTTGCCGTCGGCGAGCGCGGCCAGGCGCTCCAGGTAGCCTCCGGGGTCGGCGAGGCCGTCCGGGTGGTCGACCCTGAGCCCGTCGACGAGGCCGTCGCGCATCCACCTGCCGATCTCGACGTGGGAGTCGTCGAAGACCTTCTCGTCCTCCACCCGGATGCCCGCGAGCGTGTTCACCGCGAAGAACCGGCGGTAGTTGAGGTCGTGGTCCGCGCGCCGCCAGGAGACCAGCTCGTAGTGCTGGCGGTCGTGCACCTCGGCGGGGCTTCCGCCCTCCGTGCCCGGGGCGATGGGGAAGCGGTGCTCGTAGTAGCGCAGCTCGCCGTCGACGAGCTGCAGCTCTGCGGTGTCGTCGTCGCTGCCGAGCACCGGGATGCGTACCCGGCCTCCTCCTGCCGCCCAGTCGATGTCGAAGTGGCCGGCGTACGCGGAGTCCTGACCGTGCGTGAGCAGATCCCACCACCAGGCGTTCAGGCGCGGGGTCGCGATGCCGACGTGGTTGGGCACGATGTCGACGAGCACCCGCAGTCCGCGGCGGTGGGCGGCGTCGGAGAACGCGCGCAGCGCATCCTCTCCTCCGCGGGCCGGGTCGACGCGGGAGTGGTCTATCACGTCGTAGCCGTGTGCTGAGCCCGGCTCCGCCTCCAGCAGAGGGGAGAGGTACACCCAGCCGGCGCCGAGCCTCCGCAGATAGCCGAGAAGTTGTGCGGCGTCGCGCAGGGTGAATTCGGGGGTGATCTGGATTCGATAGCTACTGGTGCTCACGTTTGTCATCCTCTTCGCGTCCGCCCCCGCTGGGAAGGCCCGCATTCTCCGAAGTTCCTGGCAAGGGGGTAGAAGCGACGGGCGGGGAGTGGGAGCGTCGTTCACAGGTCGGCGGACAGCCGACGCGAATGCGTGAGAAAGGGAGGATCGTCATGGGACTCGACGACAAGATCCACAACGCTGCTGAGAACGCAGGGGGCAAGGCCAAGGAAGCGGCTGGCAAGGCCACCGGCAACGAGCGCCTCGAAGCTGAGGGCAAGGCGGACCAGACCAAGGCCGACCTGAAGAACGCCGGCGAGAAGGTCAAGGACGCGTTCAAGGAATAGTCCACGAACGACGAGAAACGGCCGTACCCCGGAATGGGGTGCGGCCGTTTCTCGGTGCACAGACTCTTCACCGCGCGTTCATCTGGTGTTCACCGCTCCGCGGGAGTAAGTTCCGGAGAATGGGCGACCGTGTGGAGCGCGCCAAGGCCTGGCGCGGAGTGGGTATCGGGCTGTCGTTCGCCGTTCTGGCGGCGATCGCGACCGGTGCGCTCGCCGTGGCCATCCCGACGCAGGGCGAGAATCCGCGGGCCTGGGGAGTGATCGTGTGCGGTGTTCTCACCGTCGCGATCTGCGTCCAGCTGGCCCTCCGGAACTGGCGCAGGATCCGTCATTACCGGGGCGACGACCTCCCCCTGGCGAGGGCTGGAGCGAAAAACCGTACGACCGGTTAATGGTAGTATTTTGGGCACGAGGCGCCGGTGTTGGTCGACGCCGTCACGGGGGTTATGGCGCACCCGCCGGCGCCTCTTCTCCGCTGCGCCCCCTCGTCACGGCAACAGGATGACCTTCCCGCCGGGGTGACCGGACTCCACCAGCCGCTGCGCATCCGCCGCCTTGCCCAGCGGGAACGTCCGCGCGATCTCGACCACGAACTCGCCGCGCGCGATCAGATCGAGCGCAACTCCGTACGCCTCCTCCCGCCACGCCTGCTCCTGCGGTGTGAGGGGAACGGGACTGCCACCCGCCCACGCCTGGATGCCCCACTCGGCGGCGCGTGCGCCCATCACGATGGTGCCGATCCGCGAGCGGTCGTCGACCAGTTCGAAGGACGCCTCCAGCGCTTCGTCGGTGCCAATCGCATCCAGGATGCGGTCGTAGCCCTGCGGGGCAGCGGTGCGCAGGCGATCGACCAGCCCCGGTCCGTATTCCACCGGGATCGCGCCGAGCGCGCGCAGGGCGTCGTGGTTGCCCGCGCTCGCCGTGGCCACCACGGTGGCGCCGTCACGCGTCGCGAACTGGATCGCCGCGCGCCCCACACTGCCGGAGCCTCCGTGGATGAGCAGCGTCATCCCCTTCCCGACGCCCAGCGAACGCAGCGCCTGGTAGGCCGTGCTGACCGGAACCCCGATCGCGGCGGCCTGCTCCCAGGTCACCGTCGCCGGCTTCCGCACCAGCTGGGCCGTGGATGCGGTGAGCTGGCTCGCGTACGCCCCGTGCGCCCCGCGCACCACCACCTCGTCGCCCACCGCCCAGTCCGTGACGCCGTCGCCGACCGCGGACACGACGCCGGCAGCGTCCGAACCGAGCCCGCGCGGCCCGGTGATCGGACCGCTCGGCCGCAGCGCAGACCGGATCTTCCCGTCGATCGGGTTCACTCCCGCCGCCCGCACGTCGACCACCACGCCGCCCGCCGGCGCCGTCAGAGGCGGAACCTCCACCACTTCGAGCACCTCCGGCCCGCCGAACCGCTCATACTGCACCCGCTGCCCCATCACCGCTCCTCTTTCTTCATGCCTGCCTGCACCGCGATTCAGGAGGCGGGCGTGAGCGCGGGCTCGCTGCGGGCGAATGCGGCGCGGTAGCGCGTCGGCGCGACGCCGACCTCCGCGTCGAAGTGGTGGCGCAGCAGGGTCGCGCTGGCGAACCCGCACTGGCGAGCCACCTCATCCACCGGCAGGTCGGTCGTCTCCAGCAGCAGCCGAGCGTGCAGGATGCGCTGCGTGGTCAGCCACTGCATCGGCGACACCCCGGTCTCCGCGACGAAACGGCGGGAGAAGCTGCGGGTCGACATGTGCACGCGTTCGGCGAGCGCGCTGACCGTGTGGTTCTCGTCGAGGTTCTCCGTGAGGTGGGTGAGCAGTTCGGTGAAGGTGTCGTCCGTGCAGTCCGGCACCGGACGCTCGATGTACTGCCGCTGGCCGCCGTCGCGCTGCGGAGGGACCACCATGTTGCGCGCGATGGTGTTGGCGGTCGCGCTGCCGAGCTCCCTGCGCACCAGGTGCAGGCTCGCATCCACCCCGGCGGAAGTGCCGGCGCTCGTGATCAGGTTGCCGTCGTCGACGAACAGCACATCGGCGTCGACATCTGCGGCGGGGAAGCGCCGGGCGAGAGCGTCGGCGTAGCGCCAGTGCGTCGTGACCTTGCGGCCGTCGAGCAGCCCGGCCGCGCCGAGGATGAACGCGCCGGAGCACACGCTGAGCAGGATCGCGCCGCGGTCGGCCGCGCGGCGCAGAGCGTCGATCAACTCGGGCGGGTACTCGTCCCTGATGCGCGCGGCCGGCACGGCGATCAGGTCGGCGTCGTCCATCGCCTCCAGCCCGTACGGCGCGATGATCGGCGCTCCTGTCGGGTTCGGGATGGGGACGCCGGGCTCGATCGCACACACCCGGAAGTCGAACGGCTCGATGCCGGCGTAGCTGCGGTCGAGGCCGAAGACCTCGCAGACCACGCCGAATTCGAACATGGCGAAGTCGTCGATGAGCGGCACTGCGACAGAGCGGATCATGCCCGTCAGCATACTGGCCGAATCTTTGCGAAGGAAGACCCAAAGCCATCTCGTGGCCGAATGTTTTCTTCCGTAACGTTCATGTCATGGCACAGGGAATCTTCGTACAGGGTATGGAACACGGCTGGATCGGCCACGCGACCGGCGCCGAGAGCGCGGTCGAACGCATCCCGCGTCGTCGGCGGTTCGTGTTGAGCGAGTGGCTTCCGGCAGCACTGCAGGCGCGCGGGATGCGCGTCGACCGCGAGACGGAGCGGGCATACGCCGACCTCAGCGCGGCGCGCGACGCCCGCGAGTCCGGCCGCTGACCGCTCCGCCGTCGCAGGACACCGGCCGTAAAGCGCTCTAGACGGGCCGAACCTCCCGCGCTACTCTCAGCGCATACCCAGGCCCGCCTCGGCCGGGGTCACGGAGGGTGGGGAATCATGTGGGATAACTTCTGGAACATCATCTGGCTCTTCTTCTGGAGCTTCGCGTTCATCGCGTACCTGTTCGCGCTGTTCTCGATCGTGGGCGACCTGTTCCGCGACCACAAGCTCAACGGCTGGTGGAAGGCGCTGTGGATCATCTTCCTGATCTTCGTGCCGTTCCTCACCGCGTTGGTCTACCTGATCGCACGCGGGCCGGGCATGGCGGAGCGCAGCCAGAAGGAAGCGCGTCAGGTGCAGAGCGCGACCGATCAGTACATCCGGACCGTCGCGAGTACGAGCCCGGCCGACGAGATCGCCAAGGCCAAGCAGCTCCTCGACCAGGGTGTCATCACCCAGGAGGAGTTCGCGCACCTGAAGGCCCGCGCCCTCGCGCACGACGGAGGGGCCGCCGGTGGGGCGCATGCAGCGCCGCCAGCGCCAGCGCCTGCCGCCGCGGCGCCCGCCGCGCCGACCGGGCCGACGCCGCCCGCACCGCCCGCTGCCTGACGCAGCCCTGACGCGGCGAGCGCCCCAGAAGAAGGGGTCCGTGTTGACCGACCGGTATGCAAAGAGGTTTGCTTAAGGGGTCGGCTGGCGCAGACGCTGGGACCAGGGGCCCTTTCGACCGCGCCGGCTACTTACCCGCTGCGTGTGTGGGAGGGAGCGTTCTCTCCCACACACGCCGGGCGGGGTCAACGACCGTCCGTGGTCCCTCCGGCATCGTCACGACGACCTTGCGGCCGCGCTGTGCCCGGTCTGCCGCGCGGTGCGCATCCCGGATCCGCTCGAACGGCACCGCATCCACGGCGGGGGCGGTCAGCTCACCGGCGGCGAGCATCCCGAGCAGTGCCGTGAGGTCGCGGCGGTAGTCGTTGCGTCTCGTCGCGACCAGCCCCGGCACCGAGCACACCCGCTGCCGCTGCGCTCCGAAGCGGTGTGCTGCGGCGGTGAGCGAGCCGCGCAGCGAGTCGCCGCGCTCGTGTCCTCTGCGCCCGACGAACGCGGTGTGCACCCAGGTGCCGCGCGGCGAGAGGGCGGTCAGCACCTCCGGTGACCCGGTGTGGTCGATGGCGGCGTCGGCCCCGCCGTCCGTCGCGTTCTTGACGCGCGCCGCCCAGAGCGGGTCGGTGTAGTCCACGAACGTCACGCCCAGTGCCTCCGCCGCTTCCCTCGACCGGGTGGATGCGCTGCCGAACACCGTCAGCCCCTCGCGCGTGGCCAGCTGCGCGGCGTACGAACCGACCGGGCCGGTGACGCCCTGGACGAGAATGCTGCCGCCCGCATCCACCTCCGCCAGCCGGAGGGCGTGGGATGCGGTCACCAGGTCGAGCGGCGCCGTCGCGGCGACCGCGGAGTCGAGTCCGTCCGGAACGGGGGCGAGGAGCGAGGCGGGGATGACCAGCCGGGTGGCGTGCGCGCCCATCCCGGGCAGCACCCCGGCGACGCGCGCTCCGGCGCGCAGACCCAGCACGGACGAGACGGCCGACTCGGTCTCGAGCACGCCGACGAAGTCGTATCCGGGGACGAACCCGGGGAACGGGTGGAAGACGTAACCGCCGCGGCGCGCGAGCACGTCCGTCGACCCGACGGACGCGTGGGTGACCCGCACGACCACCTCTGTGCCGCGCGGTGCGCGCACCTCCTCGTCGACGAGCTGGACGACGTCGGCGTCGCCGAACGCGGTGATCCGCGCCGCTGTGCGCTCCGGCACGGCTCAGCCGGCCCTGCGGGCGAGCAGCCCCGACCGCTCCTGGTGCGCCTCGAACCAGTCGGCGACGTACCAGCACATCGGGACGATCCGCAGCTCGGTGTTCGCCTCGATGTCGTTCACGGCGTATTCGACCAGCTGCGCCGCATACCCTTTCCCGCGTTTCGCGGGAGTGGTGAACGCCCTCGTCAGCGAGATCGAACCGCCCAGGATGCTGTAGTCCAGCACGCCGACGAGCTCACCGTCGATGTGCATGGCGTACCGTTTCGCATCCGTTTCATTGCTGAACTCCGTGGCCATGCGCCCATCGTACGTCCGTCGCGCACGAACGGAACCCGAGGTAGGCTGGCGCCGTGGGAACCCGACCCGCACCCGATCGGGCTTCCGCGCGCTTTCCGCGTTCGAGCCACAGCAGGCCAGGCCGCAGGCGACATCCGTCGCGTGTGCACCGAAGACTCTGGAGCTGTTGTGACGTTCGATTCCCCGTCGCCCCTCTCGCCCGCCCATGAGGCGCTGCTCGCGCAGGTGCCGATCCGCGACAGGGCGGTGATCGAGACCGAGACGCTCGGCTACGAGCACGAGGGGGTGGCCCTCGAGGGCTACCTGGCGAGGGATGCGCAGGCCGACGAGCGCCGCCCGGCCGTCCTCCTGCTGCACGACTGGCACGGCGTCGGCGACACGGTCAGGATGCGCGCCCAGATGCTCGCCCGCCTCGGCTACGTGGCGTTCGCGGCCGACCTGTACGGCGTCGGCGTGCGACCGCAGGGCGACGCGGCTCCCGCGGAGGCGGCGAAGTACTACAACGACCTCGCGCTGCTGCGCACCAGGGTCGCCGCCGGCTTCACGGTGCTGCAGCAGCATCCCACCGTCGACCCGGCCCGGCTCGCGGTCATCGGCTACTGCTTCGGCGGTACGGCCGCGATCGAGTTCGCGCGCACGGGAGCACCCGCCCGCGGTGTGGTGTCGTTCCACGGTGGGCTGATCGCGCACGATCCGTCCGACGCCGCGGCGATCGCCGCATCCCTCCTGGTGCTGACCGGCGGCGACGACCCCGTGGTGCCCCCGGATGCGGTGGTCGCGTTCGAGAACGAGCTGCGCACCGCCCCGCACGTCGACTGGCAGGTGACCACATACTCCGGTGCGCCGCACGCGTTCACGATCCCCGGAACGGACAGGTACCGCCCGACGGCGGACGCGCGCAGCTGGCGCGCGATGGTCTGCTTCCTCGACGAGGTGTTCGCCTGAGCGGTACCCTCGCCAGATGGATCACCCGGAACTCTTCGAAGACGGCGACCCGTTCGTCGAACGGATGCGCGCCATCTGCCTCCGCTTTCCCGACGCCGTCGAGGTCCAGACCTGGGGACGCCCCACCTTCCGGGCAGGCAAAAAGGTCTTCGCCCTCGCCGGAAGCGGCCTCGCGCGCCCGTACTCGCTGGTCTTCAAGCCGGACCCGGATGAGGCGAGAGCCTTCCACGAGGACCCTCGCTTCTTCGTGCCCAAATACTGGGGAGCATCCGGCTGGCTGGGCATCGACATCGACCAGGCCGCCGACGACGCCACCTGGAAAGAGCTCGCCGAACTGATCGAAACCTCCTACCGCCAGGTGGCGTTGAAGCGCCAATTGGCGGTACTCGACGGTGTCATGTAAGCTCTAATCCGGCCCGCGAGCAGCAATGTTCGAAGGCATTGCGCCCGTAGCTCAACGGATAGAGCATCTGACTACGGATCAGAAGGTTGGGGGTTCGAATCCCTCCGGGCGCACACTGGTTGAGACAGTAGACACGGCCCCCGCTTCGGCGGGGGTTTTGTCGTTGGCGGGGGTAGGCGATCTGCCAGGCTGGACTCCGACGTCCCCCACCGAGGAGCTCCCGATGCCGCGCATCACATCCCCGCAGGCCAAAGCGACGTTCGTCGTCCTCGGGTGCGTCGCCGCGGTCGTCGCCGCCGTGTTCGGGGCGCTGGCGCTCAGCGTGACGGGTGGCCTCGTCCTGTACTGCGCGGTCCTCGGTGCCGTCATCGTGTTCGGGGCGCGGGTCTTCCGGGGCGAGGACGAGGACGCGATGGCGCCGCGACCCCTCTGGCGCATGACCGCGAAGCCGGCCGCCGGATTCGTGCTGGCCGGGTTCTTCGCCCTCCAGGCCGTCTCGACCGGCGTCAGCGCAGCGAACGCCGACGCGTACGCGCCGCTGTACGTCGTGGCCATCGCCTTCTCGCTGGCGGTCGCGGCCGCGTACCTGAACTCGTCGCTGCGCCTGCGGCGCGGGTAGCGCGCGGCACCGGACGCACACGCTTCCACGCGTCGGCTTGACGCGTGGACAACTATGTACATAGACTCGCTCATGTTCATAGTTGTCCACGTACAAGGAAGTACCCGAATCAATGAAGATTGCCGTTGTCGGTAGCTACGGAGCCGGCCTCACCATGCGTGTTCCCTTGGCGCCCGAAGCCGGCGAGACCGTGTCGGGAGGCACGTTCGACAGTGGGCCAGGCGGCAAGGGGTCGAACCAGGCCGTCGCCGCCGCGCGGCTCGGCGCGGACGTCTCCCTGCTCACCGCCGTCGGAGACGACGACTTCGGGCGAGCGGCGCGCGAGTTGTGGCGGGCGGAGGGTGTCGACGCATCCAAGGTCGTGACCGGCGCTGGCGCGACGATGGTCGGCTTCATCCTGGTCGAACCGTCCGGGGAGAACCGCATCGCGATCGCGCCCGGTGCACTGGATGAGCTGGGGGAGGCCGCCGTCGAGACGTTCCGCGACGAGATCGCCGCCGCCGACATCCTGGTCGTCTCGATGGAGATCCCGATGGATGCGGTCGTCGCCGCCCTGCGGATCGCCAGGGAGGAAGGCACCCGCACCCTGCTCAACCCCGCGCCCGCGAAAGCTCTGCCGGACGACGCCTGGGCGCTCATCGACATCATCACCCCCAACCAGACCGAGGCGCCCGTGCTCCTCGGGCTCGGACCGGATCACGGACGCAGCGAGCGGGAACTGGTCGAGGCGCTCCGCGAACGGCTCGACGGCGGGGTCATCCTGACCCGCGGATCCGATGGTGCCCTGCTCAGCGACAGCGACGCCGACGCCGACGCCGACAACCCTGCAGACACCATCGTGGCCATCCCACCCGCCGTCCCCGTGCGCGTCGTGGACACCACCGGGGCAGGCGACTCCTTCACCGCGGCCCTCGCCGTCGCGATCGCCGAGGGCAAGACACTCGCAGACGCCGCAGCGTTCGCCGCCCTCGCCGGCGCCCACACGGTGTCGATCCCCGGGGTCATCCCCGCCCTTCCCACCCGCGCTCAGCTCACCCAGACGAATGGACCGACTCGATGACCGCCACCACCTCAGCGCCGCAACGGAGCGCGATCGACTTCCGCAAGATCCTGCACGCCCGTGAGGCCGGAGTGTTCGCAGCGCTGGTGCTGCTCTTCGTGCTCGGGACCGTGCTCTCGCCCAGCTTCCTGCAGGGCGGGAACCTGCTGTCCGTCGGCCAGCAGGTCTCGCAGATCGGGATCATGGCCGTCGGGGCGACGTTCGTCATCGTCAACGGCGAGATCGATCTCTCCGTCGGCTCGATCTACGCCCTCTCCGCGATCAGCACGGGCATGGCCATCGCCGCCGGGGTGGCCTGGCCGCTCGCGATCGTCATCGGCCTGCTCGTCGGTGTGGTCGCCGGTCTCCTCAACGGACTCGCGGTTGTGCTGCTCGGCGTCCCGTCGTTCATCGTGACGCTCGGAAGCCTCAGCGTCTTCCGCGGCGTCGCCCTGCTCATCTCCGACGGCGCCCCCATCTCACTCAGCGCGTCGAACTCCGGTGTCGCCGAATTCAACCTGCTCGGTCAGGGCAGGCTGTTCGGCGTCATCCCGATGCAGTTGCTGTTTTTCATCGTGATCGTCGCGCTCGGGGTCGTGCTCCTCTCCCGCTCGCGGCTGGGATTCAACACGTACGCGGTGGGCGGCAACAAAGAGGCAGCGCGCCTGGTAGGCATCAACGTCTCCGGCGTGAAGGTCGCGGCGTTCGTGCTCTCCGGATTCACCGCGGCCGTCGCCGGAGTGCTCGGCCTCTCGTTCCTGTCCTACGTGCAGGGCGTCACCGGCAGCGGACTCGAGCTCACCGTCATCTCGGCCGTCATCATCGGCGGGGCCGCCCTGTTCGGAGGCTCCGGCACCATGTGGGGCACCGTCATCGGCGTGGTCTTCATCGGAGTGCTTCAGAACATCCTGAACATCAACGGCATCTCGTCGTTCTGGCAGACCGTCGTCACCGGTCTCGTCATCGTCGCCGCAGTCGCGGCGGACACCTGGCAGCGCAAACGCAAAACCCGCGCGTGACACCCGGATGCGCCGACGCAGACGCATCCGGATCAGCACCATCCAGCAGCACGTCATCACACACGAAGGAGTATTGATGTCATTCCGCACCATTTCGCGCCGCGTCCTCGCGGCGGGAGCCATGACAGCCGCCCTGGCCATCGCCATCACCGGCTGCGGCGCGATCACCAACGCAACAGCAGACTCGACCTCGGGAGGCGGCTTCCAGCTCGCCGACTACATCCAGAAGCGCGTGGATGGAGGAGAGAAGCTGCGCATCAAGCTCAGCTACCACGACCCGTCGCTCGCCTTCGCCACGCCGATCGGCCAGGGGATGGAACGGGCGGGCTCCGAGCTCGGCGCAGACGTCCAGCTCATCGGCCCGACCGGCGGCGACGCTGCGAAGCAGGTCGCTGAGCTGCAGACCCTCATCCAGCAGAAGTCGGTCGACGGTCTGGCCGTCTCGTCCGCCAGCTCGGACGCGCTCAAGCCGGTGATCGCCGAGGCGTACAACGCGGGCATCCCGATCATCTCGTTCAACACCGACAACCCGGACTCCAAGCAGATGGGCTTCGTCGGCCAGGACCTGAAGGCGTCGGGGAAGTCCGAGGCGGAGGAGCTGCGCAAGGCGCTCGGCGACACCGCCACGGGCAAGGTCGTCGTCTTCTCGCTCGACACCGGGGCCGGCTGGTCGAACGACCGGTTCGGCGGATTCAAGGAGGGGATGAGCGGCTCCACGCTGGAGGTCGTCGGCCCGGTGAACGTCGGCAACGAGCCGAACGCCGCGTACAACGTGGTCGACTCGACCATGTCCGGCCAGTCCGGGGTCGTGGCCATCGCCGGCCTCGACTGCTGCAGCACCACCGCATCCGCCAAGTGGGTGCAGCAGTCCGGCAACGCGGGGAAGATCACCACGGTCGGCTTCGACCTCCTTCCGCAGACGGCCGAGTTCATCAAGGACGGCGTGATGACGTTCACCATCAGCCAGAACCCGTCCGAGCAGGGATACCAGGCGGTGAAGGTGCTCGTCGACTTCCTGAAGAAGGGCACCAAGATCTCCGGCGTCGACACTGGCGCGCAGATCATCACCAAGGACAACCTGTCCGAAGCAACGGTGGAGGGCTAGGCCATGACGTTCCCGTCGTCCGGCGATGGTGCGGCCGTGAAGCCGCGCCCCGCCATCCGCATCACCGGGCTCAGCCGCCGGTTCGGCCCGGTGCGCGCGCTGGAGGGTGTGACCTTCGAGGTGCCGGAAGGCGAGGTGACGGCCCTGCTCGGTGAGAACGGCGCAGGCAAGTCGACACTGCTGAAGGTCCTCGCGGGGCTGCAGCCGCCGAGCGACGGGACCGTCACCGTCGGCGACGCCCCGGTGACGCGCTACGACCCGCACACCATGCTCACCGAGCACGGCGTCGCCATCGTGCCGCAGGAGTTGTCGCTGCTGCCGGAGCGGACCGTGGCCGAGAACATCCTGGTCGGGGTGGAGCCCGGCAGCCGCTGGTTCCCCTCCCGTCGCAGGATGACCGCCCGCGCCACCGAACTGCTCGCCCAGCTCGACCTCAGGCTCGACCCGGCAGCGCCGGTCGGAACGCTCGACCTCGCGACGCAGCAGCTGATCGTGGTGGCGCGTTCGATCGCCCGCGGCTGCCGCATCCTGATCCTGGACGAACCCACCTCGGTGCTGACGCCCGCGGAGTCGGAGCGCTTGTTCGCGCTCATGGCGACGCTCAAAGCGCAGGGCGCCACCATCGTCTACGTGTCGCACAGGATGCCGGAGGTGTTCCGGCTCGCCGACCAGATCGAGGTGCTGCGCGACGGCAGGCACGTGGCGTCCTGGCGCCGGTCGGAGACCACGCCGGAACAGGCCGTGGCCGCGATGGTCGGCCGGGAGCTCGGCAACCTCAGCAGGCGTGCGGACACGACGGACGCGTCGGCCTGGCGGGATGCGCCCCCAGTGCTCGCCGTGACCGGGCTCGCCGGCCGTGCCCATCAGGACGTGACGTTCGAGGTGCGCCCGGGCGAGATCCTCGGTTTCGCCGGGCTTCCGGACAGCGGCCGCGTCGAGATGCTGCGCAACCTGTTCGGAGCGGACAGGGGAACGGGCGGAAGTGTCGACCTGCTCGGCTCGCCGTATCAGCAGCGGTCGCCCGCGGAGTCTGTCCGGCGCAAGCTGGCGTTCGTGCCGGGCGAGCGCAGGGCGCAAGGGCTGCTGAGCACGATGAGCGTCGGCGAGAACATCGGCGTGCTCGAGGTGCGCAGGCTCACCAGGTTCGGGCTCGTGCGCCGCCGCCAGTTCGACCGGGACGCCGCGGCCCTCTCCGCAGCGATGACGGTGAAGACCGCGTCGCTCGACACCCCCATCATGAACCTCTCCGGAGGCAACCAGCAGAAGGCGATGCTCGGCCGCTGGATGGCCATCCAGCCCGACGTCCTCGTTCTCGACGAGCCGACACGAGGGGTGGATGTCGGTGCTCGCGCCGAGATCTACGAGCAGCTGTACGCCCTCACCGCCCGCGGGGTCGCGATCGTCTGCTCGTCGTCCGACCTGCCGGAGCTCCTGACGATCACCGACAGGATCGCCGTCATGGCAGAGGGCCGCATCGTCGCCGTGCTCGACTCGGCGGACGCCACCGAGGAGTCGATCATGTCCGCCGCCACCGGCGCGAACGCGTCGGCCTCCTCCGCCGCATGACCACCAGGGAAAGGACCCGACCATGAAGAAGCACGGCATCCTGAACGCCGAACTGAGCGGCGCACTCGCGACGCTCGGCCACACCGATCTGATCCTCGTCGTCGACGCCGGTTTCCCCATCCCGCGCGACGCCCACCGCATCGACCTCGCGCTGGCGGAGAACCTGCCCGACCTGCGCACCGTGCTCGGCCTCATCGCCGGCGAACTGGTGGTCGAGGGCGTCGTCCGGGCGGACGACGTCGTCAGCAACAACCCCCGGCTCGACGAGTGGCTGCAGTCCACCTTCGCCGAGGCCGAGTTCAGCACGCGCACCCACGCCGAGATGCTGGGCGATGTCGCAGCCCAGGCGAAGGTCATCGTGCGAACGGGCGCCTTCGAGCCGTGGGGCAACATCGGCCTCGTCTGCGGCGTCGACGTTCCGCGCTGGTTCGGCGGCGACGGCGTGATCGCGCCCGACTATTACGCAGACCGGCTCTGACCCGGTCGCGCATCCCCAGACCTGCACCACACCACAAGCACTGCGACCGCGGTGCCCGCGAAAGGAAACAGAAACCGTGACTGACACTTCGACCACCGAGCTGACTCTGGCTCCGGCGCAACTCGCACCGTACATCCAGCACACCAAGATCGAGGTCGGCCTCACCCGCGACGAGATCGTCGCCCACGCCAAGGAGACCGTCGAGCACGGCTTCAACGCCGCGATGGTGCCCGCATCCTGGGTCGACGTGGTCGCCGCAGAACTCGCGGGCACGGGCGTCGGCATCGCGACGGCGCTCGACTTCCCGACCGTCGGCGTGACCACGAGCGCCGGTAAGGCCGCCGAGGCGGAGTCGATCGCCAAGCTCGGCGCCACCCAGCTGGACATCGGTGTGCAGATCGGCTGGCTGAAGAGCGGGATGTACGACGCGTTCCGCGACGACATCGCCGGTGTCGTGCAGGCGGCGGGCATCCCGGTCAAGGTCATGCTCGAGCTCCCGCTGCTCACCCCGGACGAGCGTCGCGCGGCCGTCGAACTGTCGATGGATGCCGGCGTCGCCTTCCTGAAGAACGCGTCGAGCGGGCAGATCGAGACGGCCAGCCCGGAGAGCGTCCGCTACCTGGTCGACCTGGCTCGTCCCGGCGTGCTGGTGAAGGCCTCCGGCTCGATCAAGAGCTACCCGCAGGCCCTGGGCCTGCTGCGCGCGGGCGCCAGCCTGCTCGGGACGAGCGCCGGCCTGTCGATCATCACCGACTCCGGCGACGAGAACACGACCAGCTACTGACGAGCGCCGCCGTCCCGACTGCCGTAGTGTCGGGACGGCGGGTGCCAGTGAAAGAGGGGGAAAGTGACCGACGACCTCGACAGAGACGCACCCGTCGCTCTGCACAGCCAGATCTCCGAGCGCATCCGGACCAGGATCGCCGCCGGTGAGTGGCCGGCGCACTACCGGCTGAAGAGCGAACCGGAGTTGGCGCACGACCTCGGCGTGAGCAGGGGGACGCTGCGCAGGGCCCTCACCACCCTGATCGAGGAAGGGCTGCTCCGGCAGGTCAGGGGGAAGGGAACGTTCGTCACGTCGACGACGATCGAGCCGGCCATCGCGCAGAAGCTCAGCACGCTGTCGGAGGATTTCGCCAACCAGGGGATCGTGACCGAGACGGACGTGATCGAGTGCCGCCTGATCGAGCCGCCCCGGCCGGTCGCCGCACTGCTCGACGTGTCGCCAGGAGCACGGGTGCTCAAGCTGGTCCGTTTGCGCAGCACGGACCGCGGCCCAGTGGCCCTACTGGTGAACTACGTCCGCGCCGACCTCGCGCCCGGCATCGAGAAGACCGACTTCCGCACCACCAGCCTCTTCGGGACGCTCGAAGGCACCTACCATCTGAAGATCGGCAGCGCCCGCCGCACCTTCTCCGCCGAGGCGGCATCCGGCGACGCCGCCTCCGCCCTCGAACTGCCGATCGGCGCACCCGTCCAATACCTGCAGCAGGTCACCTACCTGGCCGACGACCGTCCGGTCGAGTACTCCGACGTGTGGATCCACAGCGAGAAGCTGCGGGTCACCTCACTGCTCTCTCGGCGCTGAGTCGGCGGGAAGCTACCGGCCGGCCGCGGCATAACGCCCGGCCAGCATCCCGAACGCCTCCCGCAGTTGGGCCGGTTCCACATCCTCCAGCGCCGCGTCGAATCGCCCGAGCGACGCCGCCAGCGCAACCCACGACCACGAGCCGACGTGGATGCGGCAGCGCCCGTCCCCGAGGTCGTCCACCACGGCGTCGCCCGCGAAGGGCAGCACCTCGGAGGCCGGCAGGTGCAGGATCGCGCTGCCGTGGCAGGGCCAGTCGTCGGCGTCGGCCGAGCCCTTGAAGCGGGCGGACACGTATGCGCGCACGTCGCCTCCCGGCACCGGGCGCGGTTCGAAGCGGCGGCCGTTCGGGGTGCGGGGGCGCATCCGGTCGACGCGGAAGGTGCGCCAGTCGTCGCGATCGAGGTCCCAGGCGAGCAGGTACCAGCGTTCGGCGGCGACCACCAAGTGGTGCGGTTCGACCCGGCGGGGAGGGCGGTCGTCGTGGTCCCCGTAGTCGAAACGGAGGGTCTCCCGCCCGCGCACCGCGGCGGACACCGAGAGCAGGACACCCGGATCCACCGGCTGCACCGCCGTGTTCCGGCCGTTCGGGATGGTGGTGAACGTGAGCGCATCCAGTCGGTGGCGCAGGCGGGACGGCATCACCTGGCGCACCGTGGTGAGCGCGCGCACCGCCGCCTCCTCCACCCCGGCTCCGCTGACCGCGGCGGCCTGGAGGGCGACCGCGAGCGCGACGGCCTGGTCGTCGTCGAAGAGGAGCGGGGGAAGCTCGGTACCCGCATCCAGCCGGTACCCGCCATCCGGGCCTTTCGTCGCCTGGATGCGGTAGCCCATCTCGCGCAGCCGGTCGATGTCGCGGCGCACGGTGCGGTGGCTGATGTCCAAGCGTTCGGCCAGCAGCCCGCCCGGCCAGTCTCTCCGTGCCTGCAGCAGGGAGAGCAGCACGAGCAGCCGGGAGGTGGTCGAGGTCATGCTGCCAGCGTAGATCGAGTAGAGGACCGAAGCTGTCCTCTACTGCTGTGAGAGTGGGCGTCGACCGTCCGGAACGTCCGGGCGGAACGTCAGCGAGGAGCAGACAATGTCCGTCACCACCACACCCCACCTCAACTTCCGCGGCGACGCCAGGGCGGCGCTGGAGTTCTACCACTCCGTCTTCGGCGGGCAGCTCGTCGTCGTCACCAACGCCGACGCCCACGCCGCGGAGACCCCGGACGAGGCCGACCAGGTGAAGTTCGGCCAGGTCATCGGCGGGAACGGGTTCCAGGTCATGGCATACGACGTGCCGGCCAGCGTCGGCTACGACCAGGGCGACACGGCGTTCTTCGTCTCGGTGCGCGGCGAGACCGCCGACGAGATCGCCGAGCTCTGGGGAAGGCTGGCCGAGGGCTCGACCATCATCGAAGACCTCGGGCCGTCCGCGTTCTCGCCCGCGTACGGGATGCTCGCCGACCGCTTCGGCGTCGTCTGGGTGCTCGACGTGGCGGTGGCGTGGGACGCGGCGTGAGCCTCAGCCGGCAGGCGTGACCGCGGCGGTGCGGGGCGGGGACCCGGCGGTCAGTCCGCCGTGCTCGGCCCCACCGCCGCGGGCCCAGGGCCTCCCGGGGTTCCCGCCGCATCCCCCTTGAGCTCGATCAGCAGCGTGTGCGTCGGCGTCGTGCCCACGTTCTCGCCCGAGTGCCGCTGCGCGGGCAGCCACACGGCTTCGCCGGCATCGAGGTGCACCGTGCGTTCCTTGTCCGGTGTGCGCAGGTGCCGGTCGAATTTGCTCAGCGCCACGAGCACGCTGTTCGGATGGTCGTGGTCGTTCGTGCGGAGGCCGGGCGCATCCAGGTATTCGAGCACGCGCACGTACTCGTTCTCCCAGAGCAGGTGATAGTTGTCCGGATCGGTGTCGAGCGGGTCGTCGGTGACCATGCGGCGACCATACGCCCACCGGCCCCGCCGCCGCTACTACGACCGAAACACCAGTAACTGTCGCGAAACGCCCGGGAAGCGCCGCAGTTGCTGGTAGTTCGCGGACACTTGCATAACGCGCCTGCCTACTGTATACAGAATACAGACCAGGAGCGGCCCCGTACCCGTGGCCCCCGAATTGCAAGAGACACTTCAAGGAATGAGGTAGGCATGTCTCGCGTCGACTCGAAGATGAGAAGGCTGGTGGCTGTGGGGGCGGCCGTCGCGTTGGCACTCAGTATGGCCGCGTGTTCAGGATCGGGATCGGGGGGTTCGGGCTCCAAGACTGTCGTCTGGTCCACCTGGGGCACTCCGGAGGAGATCGCCCGCTACAAGGACTTCGACAACCAGTTCATGAAAGAGCACCCCGACATCAAGGTGGTGCTGCAGCCGGTCGCCGACTACGGCGACTACCACACGAAGCTCCTCGCCCAGCTCGCGTCCGGCACAGCACCGGATGTGTTCTACATCGGCGACGACAAGATCGGCCAGTTCGTCAACTCGAAGGCGCTGCTGCCTCTCACCGACCTGATGAACTCCAGCGCGAGCAAGACCAAGCCGGAGGACTTCGCGCAGGGCCTGTTCGGCGCCACCAAGAAGGGCGACCAGATCTACGCTGCGCCCAACGACTCCAACCCGGATGCGCTCTGGTACGACAAGGTCGCGCTGAAGAAGGCCGGCGTCACCGATGACCCGGCCACCCTCGCCGCCGAGGGCAAGTGGACCACAGAGGCATACCTCGACATGAACGAGAAGCTCAAGAAGGCCGGGCTCACCGGATCCATGTTCTGGAACTACTGGTCCACCCACTACAGCTGGATCTCGGCGCAGGGCGGCAAGGCGTTCGACGAGTCGGGGAAGTTCGTCGCCAACACCGACCAGACCAGCGTCAAGGCGATGGATGTGCTGGCCAAGAACTTCCAGAACGGCACGTTCGTCGTCGCGGACACCCTCCCGCAGGGGGCTGGAGCAGACAGCGTCTTCGTCACCCACAAGGCGGGCTTCTTCGTGCAGGGCCGCTACACGATCGGCACCGTGAAGTCGGCGGGCGACCCGGAGAACTACGACGTCGCACCGTGGCCGACCCCGGACGGCAAGGCCGCGCCGACCGGCACGGCCGTGAGCTACCTCGCCATCAACGCCAAGACCAAGAACAAGGCCGCTGCGTTCGAGTTCTGGACCAACTACCTGTCGGCAGCCGGCCAGACCGAGCGCCTGAAGGGCGGAGGCAACGCCGTCCCGTCGATCAAGGGCGCGGACAAGGTCGTCCTCGACGGATACCCGGAGCACGCCCAGACGCTGCTCGACATGCGCGACATCGGGTTCGAGGACTACGCGACGGAAGCATCCGTCCCCGGCCTCTCCAGCGACATCAGCGACAAGATGCTCGCGCTCTACGAGGGCAAGGCGTCCACCAAGGCGACCCTCGACGATGTCGCGAAGATGATCGAAGACAAGACGGGCAAGTAGGGATCGACGCGTGAGTGCAATCCGAGGGTCGCTGACCGAAGCCCCCGACCAGGCGGCGACGGCGAAACCCGCAGACACCGCGCCGGGCGGACTCCGAGGGGAGTCCGCCTGGCGGCGGCGCGACCGGCGCTGGGGCTATGTGTTCGTCGGCCCGCAGCTGATCGGCATGGCACTGTTCGTCGTGCTGCCGTTCGCGGCGAGCCTGGTGCTCGCCTTCGCCCAGTGGGACGGTCTCAACGACCTCAGCTGGGTGGGCTTCGACAACTTCCGCAACCAGCTCTCCGACCCGCTGTTCGGCAGGGCCATCCTCAACACCCTGCTGATCGCCGTGATCACGGTCCCGGTCGGCCTCGGCCTCGCCGTGGTGATCGCGGTGGCGCTGGAGAAGCTGAAGACGAAGACGCTGTACCTGATCCTGTTCTTCGCGCCCGTGGTCACCTCGTCGGTGGCGGTCGCGATGATCTGGCAGCAGCTGTTCCGCAAAGACGGCGTGATCAGCGGCTTCATCGCCAGCGTCTTCCACGTGCCCGCCCCGGACTGGCTGGGCGACCCGCACCTCGCGCTCATCGCGGTCTGCATCGTCTCCATCTGGTCGTCGCTCGGCCTCAACGTGATCATCTTCCTGGCCGGCCTGCAGAACATCTCCCCCGCCGTGATCGAGGCGGCGCGCATCGACGGGGCGGGGGCGCTGACTCTGTTCTTCCGCATCCGGATGCCGTTGCTGTCGCCGATCATGTTCTTCTCGTCGGTGATCGCGTTCATCAGTTCGCTGCAGACGTTCGACACCGTGTTCATCCTCACGGCGAACGCCGGCCCGGACAACGCGACCCGCACGATCGTCTACCACATCTACGATCTCGGCTTCGGGAAGTTCCAGTTCGGTCCGGCCAGCGCTGCGTCGGTGATCCTGCTGCTGATCACGCTCGTCATCACGGGCATCCAGTTCACGGCGCAGAAGAAGTTCGTCCACTACGAGGATGGTGCAGCATGACCGCCGTATCCGGGGCAGCCCGCGAGGGCCGCGCAGGCACCCGCGTCCGCAAGACGCTCCTCCATGTGGTGCTCGCCATCGGCGGCGTCGCGATGGTGTTCCCGTTCATCTGGATGCTCATCACCTCGTTCAAGACGCTGCCCCAGCTCCTGAACGACCCGCTCAGCTTCCTCCCCACTCCGTTCACGTTCCAGAACTACGTGGATGCGTGGAACGACGCCCCGTTCGCGCAGGCGTATTTCAACAGCATCTACATCGCCGTGCTGGTGGTCATCGGCACGCTCATCACCGCGGCCATGGCCGGGTACGCGTTCGCGCGCATCCGGTTCCGCGGCAGCCGCGTGCTGTTCGTGGTGTTCCTGGCGACGCAGATGATCCCGATGCAGGTCACGCTCATCCCGTTCTACTTCCTGATGGCGAAGCTGGGCTGGGTGGACTCGCACCTGTCGCTGATCATCCCCGCCGCCCTGGCGAACCCGTTCGCGGTGTTCCTGATGCGCCAGTTCGTGCTGTCGCTGCCGAAGGAGCTGGAGGAGGCCGCGCTGGTCGACGGCGCAGGACGGTGGCGCATCTTCTGGAGCATCATCCTCCCGAACCTGCGCCCGGGCCTCGGTGCGCTCGCGATCATCGTGGCGCTCAGCACCTGGAACAACTTCCTGCTTCCCCTGGTGCTGCTGAACAGTCAGGATCTCTTCACGGTTCCGCTGCTGCTGCAGAGCTTCCGCGGCCAGTTCGGCTCGATCAACTATGGGCTCATCATGGCGGCGTCGGCTGTGGCGACCATCCCAATGTTGATCGCGTTCGTCATCGGCCAGCGTCGCATCCTGAACAGCATGGCGGCGTCCGGACTGGGCGGCCGATGAGCGCGGCGGCGACGACGCGGGATGCGCGGGGCGCGGCGGCACAGGATGCGGCGGCGCTGGATGCTGCGGCACAGGATGCGGCCGACCGTGCCGCTCGGTTCCTCGACCTGGAGAACGCGCCGTTCACGCTGCCGGGGTCGCGCATCTTGGTGCAGCGGACGGACGGCGGCGTGACCGTGCGGCTGGCCGAGTACGAGCGCAGGCTCGACGACTGCGTCGTGGTGCGGGCGCTGCGGGTGTTCGGTGCGGACGGGCGCGTCGCGGAGATCGCGGACGTGCGCCCGGAGAGCATCGCGTTCGACGGGGGAGCGACCCTGACCTTCGACGGTCAGCGGGCGCTGAGCCTCGGCGGCGGCTCGCGGTGGACGGTCGAGCTGACCGTGCCGGGCGCGGTCGGCGCGCTCGACGCCGCTCAGGCA
Source organism: Leifsonia sp. NCR5 (assembly GCF_002105485.1). Lineage (NCBI taxonomy): Bacteria > Bacillati > Actinomycetota > Actinomycetes > Micrococcales > Microbacteriaceae > Leifsonia > Leifsonia sp. NCR5. Next base: position 14,136 of record NZ_NCSR01000021.1, on the reverse strand, counting down.
GGCGACGCATCCGGTGCCTGGGCGCCCGGGCTGCCGTCGGCCGGCGAGGCGTCCTGGACGGCGACCGGCGCGGACGACCTGCGGGTGCGGGAGGTGGGCGGGGACACCGTCGTGCGGCTCTCGTTCCCCGGCGGAGACGGCGCGCAACTGCGGATCGCACTGGGCGCAGCCACGGCGGAGAACGCGGAGGCTTCGCACGCTTCGGGTACCCCGCACGCCTCCGCCCTCGCAGCCACCACATCCGTCTGGGCGGACTGGTTCGCCCGCACACCGCGGGTGCGTTCCGACCTCGCCGACCTCACGGCGTTCTGCTGGTGGGTGCTCGGCGCCAACATCGTCACCCTGCCCGGTCGCGGCGACGCGCGCGCCGTCGTCCCGTCGAAGATCGGCTACGTCGGCCTCTGGCAGTGGGACGCGTACTTCATCGCGGCCGGCCTCCGCCACGGCGCCCCGGAGCTCGCACGCGAGCAGCTCGCGCTCGCGTTCGGCTTCCCGGCACCGGACGGCCAGCTGCCCGACGTCGTGCACGACGACGGCGTGCTGGCGTCGAGCGACGACCTCCCGCCCGGCGACAGGGACACGCTGCGTCGCGCAGGCTCCTCCATCGCCGACCCGTCAGCGCCGATCCCGCTCACCAAGCCGCCGCTCGCCGCCTGGGCGTTGCGCTCGCTCGACGGCCTGGTCGACGACCCCGCCTGGTTCGACGAGGCGTGGCAGACGGTCGCGCACAGCCAGGAGTGGTGGTTCGCGCACTCCGACCTCGACGGAGACGGGATGCCCGAGTACGGCCACCCGTACTCCTCCGGCCTCGACGACAGCCCAGTGTTCGACGGAGAGCTTCCCGTCGCGTCGCCGGATCTCGCGGCATACCTGATCCTGCAGGACGACTTGCTCGCATCCCGGGCCAGATCGGTGGGGGACACTGCGGCAGCCGAGCGCCACGCCGCACGAGCCGAGCGCACCCTCGCGCTGCTCGAGGCGATGTGGGACGACGCCGCCGGATTCTTCCGCTCCCGCGGAGCAGGCACGCCGCTCTCCGCGGAGACCGCCGTCAGCCTGCTCCCGCTGCTCACCGGCCGCCTTCCCGGGCGCATCGTGACCAGGATCCTCGAAGCCCTCGACGACCCGGACCGGTTCGCGACGCCGTGGGCGATCCCCACGGTCGCCGCCAGGGATGCCGACTTCTCCGCAGAGCGGATGTGGCGCGGCCCGGTATGGGTCAACATCAACGCCCTCATCGCCGAGGGGCTGGCCGTCTCCGGCCACGCGGACCGCTCCCGCGAGCTGGTCGAGGCGACGCTGCGCCTGGTGCAGCACGCCGGTGGACCGCACGAATACTTCAACCCGCTCACCGGCAGGAAGGCCAGGACGGCGACGACGTCGTTCGGCTGGTCGGCCGCGCTGTGCGTCGACCTCGCGGTGCGCGCTTCGGGCTGAGGGCCGGATCGCCCCGCCGGTCAGCCCAGCCGCTCCCACGAGATGCCCGCGTCCGCGAGCAGACGGCGCATCCCATTGGTCCAGTTGGCGGCCAGCGCCTCTTTCGCCGCCGGCAGGTCGCCGGCGACCAAGTAGCGCGCGATGTCTGCGTGTTCGATCGCGCTGCGTTCGACCATCACGTCGTCGGACACCAGCAGCGACTCGTAGCGGTGGATGGCGCGGCGCACGCCGGCGATCTCGTCGAGCAGCCGCTGGTTGGGGCAGGCGCTCAGCATCAGGTTGTGCCACTCGTCGTCGCGGCGGTTGACCAGCGCGTGCTGGGCGACATCGTCGTTGAACTCGGCGGCGAGGGCGGCGAGCTGCGTGCCGATTCCGGCCAGCTCGTCGGCCGGGCTGAGGTCGAGCGCGAGGCTCTCCAGCGCCACGATGATGGGGCACAGTTCTTCGAACTCCCGCGCGCTCAGCGGCACGAACCGGAAGCCTTTGCCGTTTTCCGACTCGATCTGCCCTTCGCTCTCGAGTGCGATCAGGGCCTCCCGCAGCGGCGTGCGCGACACGCCGAGCTCGGCGGCGAGCTGCACCTCGTTGATGCTCTCGCCGGGGCGCACGTCGCCGGCGCGCATTCTCGCGATGAGTTCTTCGCGCACCTGGGACCGCAGGTTCTTGCGCTCGATCACTGTGACCTCCTGGTCGGTTCGTGCGTGGCCTCCCGGCCGGCCGGCGTCGCCAGCTTAGGGCTTGACCCACCGCGGGAATCGCTTTAGCGTTACTGTATACAGAATACAGTCGACGGTTGCCCGGTGTAAAGCACCACGCCGTCGCCGCGCCCAGCGCCACCCCAGAACAGCCCCAGCACAGCCGCAAGGAGACCAGTGACGACCACCTCGCCGCGGACCATCCGCCTCGACGCCCTCGCATACGGCGGCGACTACAACCCCGACCAGTGGCCGGAGAGCGTCTGGGCAGAGGATGCACGCCTCATGGCCGAGGCCGGGGTCAACCTGGTCACCCTTCCCGTCTTCTCCTGGCCGCTGCTCGAACCGCGTGAGGGCGAGTACGACTTCGCCGGCCTCGACCGCGTGATCGACCTGCTCTGGGAGCACGGCATCAGCATCGACCTGGCCACAGCGACCGCCACACCTCCCGCCTGGCTGGTCCGCGAGCATCCGGAGGTGCTGCCCTGGAACGCCGACGGCGTCCGGCTCGAGTTCGGCTCGCGGCAGACGTACTGCCCCAGCTCTCCGGTGTTCCGGGATGCGGCCCTCCGCCTCACGCGCACCCTCGCCGAACGCTACGGCGATCATCCGGCACTCGCGCTCTGGCACGTGTCGAACGAGTACGGCGACCACGTCTCCCGCTGCTGGTGCCCGGAGTCAGCTCGCCACTTCCGCCGCTGGCTGCGCGACCGCTACGAGACGATCGACGGCCTCAACGCGGCCTGGGGCACCAGCTGCTGGGGGCAGCACTACCTCGACTTCGACCAGATCGAGCCGCCGCGCACGGCCACCGGCCCGATCAACCCTGCCCAGCTCCTCGACTTCGAGCGCTTCTCCTCCGACGCGCTGCTCGAACTCTTCCAGTCCGAGATCGACGTGCTGCGCGAGGTCACCCCCGACATCGCGGTCACCACCAACTTCATGAGCCTGTTCCGCGAGCTCGACTACTGGGACTTCGCGGACGCGGAGGACATCGTCACCGACGACGCCTACCCCGACCCCGCCGATCCGGATGCGCACATCGGCGCCGCCCTCAACTACGGCCTCATGCGTTCCCTCAAAGACGGCCGCCCGTGGCTGCTGCTCGAACAGGCGCCGAGCGCGGTGAGCTGGCGCGAGGTCAACGTGCCGAAGGCGCCGGGTCAGATGCGCGTCGGCAGCATGCAGGCGCTCGCCCACGGCTCGGACGGCGTGCTGTTCTTCCAGTGGCGGCAGGCGAAGTTCGGTCCGGAGAAGTTCCACTCCGCGATGCTCGGCCACCGCGGAGAGCGCAGCCGCACCTTCCAGGAGACCAAGGCGCTCGGGGCCGAACTGAAGAAGCTTGCGCCGATCAAGGGCACCCGCGTGCGCGCATCCATCGCCCTCGTCGCGGACTGGGACTCCTGGTGGGGCGTCAGCGAACCGGAGTCCCTGCCGTCCGTGCGCCTCGACTGGCTGAAGGAGGCGCGGGCCTGGCACGCCGCCGCGTACGCGCTCGGCCAGCCGGTGGATGTCGCCCGCGCCGCCGGTCCGTACGGAGAGCACCGCGTGCTGCTCGTCCCCAACCTCTACGCAACCACCCCCGAGCAGGCGGATGCGCTCTCGGCGTTCGTCGCGGAGGGAGGCCAGCTGGTCGTCGGACCGTTCTCCGGCGTCGTCGACCACAGCGAGCAGGTGCACGACGGAGGCGCCCCCGGCCCGCTGCGCGACCTGCTGGGCGTCGAGGTGGACGAGTGGTGGCCGCTGGCGGACGGGCAGACGGCGTCCGTCGCGTTCGGAGGCGAGCGCCACGGCGTCCGCGTCTGGAGCGAGTGGATCGATGCGGCGGACGGCACAGAGGTGCTCGCCCACTACAGCGACGGCGACCTCGCCGGGCGTCCGGCCGTCACGCGCCGCGCATCCGGTGCCGGCGCCGCCTGGTACCTGAGCGCCGGTCTCGACAGCGACGGGATGCGCGCCGTGCTCTCCGGGGTGTTCGCCGCCGCGGGCGTGCCCGTCCCCGCCTCCACCGAGCGCGACACCGACCTCGAGGTCGTCACCCGCACCGACGGCGTCACCGACTACACGTTCGTCCTCAACCACGGGCGCCGCACGCTCACCGCTCCGCGCATCCCGGGCGGACGCGACCTGCTCACCGACGCCGACGCCGACGCTGCCCCCGGCCTTCCCCTCGGGCCCTTCGGCGTCGCCGTCATCGCCCACCCCGCCCCCCAAGCCATCGAGTCCGAAGTTATTCACGCGACACGCCGGGATCACCCGTGAACAACTTCGGACTCGATCCTTTCCCCGACCACCAGACCACCGACCGCGAGGCCACCATGACCCAACCATTCGTCCACCCGTACGTGCCGAACATGGCGCCGGCATCCCGCCAGGCGATGCTCGACGCCGTCGGCGCGGAGTCCGTCGAGGAGTTCTACGCCGACGTGCCAGCCGACCTGCGCCTGGCCGGCCCGCTCGACCTGCCGGAGCCGCTCGTCGCCGAGCAGGACCTGGTGCGCCACGTCGGCGGCCTGCTGCGCCGCAACCGCGCGGTGGAGCCCGGCCGGCTGTTCCTCGGCGCGGGCACGTACCAGCACGCCGTGCCCGCCGTGGTGGACGAGGTCATCAACCGCAGCGAGTTCCTCACCGCGTACGCCGGAGAGCCGTACGAGGACCACGGCCGGTTCCAGGCGCTGTTCCAGTACCAGTCGCTGATGGGCGAGCTGCTCAACCAGGATGTGGTCAACGTGCCGACGTACGACGGCTTCCAGGCCGCGGCGACCTCTCTCGCGATGGCGGGCCGCATCACCGGCCGCCGCACCGTGCTGCTGGTGAGCGACGCGCATCCGGACAAGCTGTCCAAGGTGCGTGACTACATCGCGCCCACCATCGACCTCGTCCTGGTGCCGACCGTCGACGGCGTCGCCGATGTCGCCGCGGCCACCGGGATGCTCGACGACGCGACGGCAGCGATCTGGATCGAGACCCCGAGCTACACCGGAGCACTCGAGACCGCCGTCGCCGAACTCTCCGACGCCGCCCACGCGGTCGGAGCCGTCGTCATCGTCGGCACCGACCCGATCGGCCTCGGCATCCTCACCCCGCCCGCCGACCAGGGCGCGGACATCGTCCACGGCGACATCCAGTCCCTCGGGCTGCACCCCTGGTTCGGCGGAGCCCACGCCGGTTTCATCGCCGTGCACGACGACCCCCGCTTCGTGATGGAGCTGCCGTCGCGCCTGTTCGGCCTCGCCTCCACCGATGTGCCGGGCGAGTACGGCTTCGGCGACGTGGCATACGACCGCACCTCCTTCGCGCTCCGCGAGGAAGGGAAGGAGTGGGTCGGCACCGCCGCAGCGCTCTGGGGCATCGCGGCGGGCGTCTACCTCTCCCTGATGGGTCCGCAGGGCATGGCGGAGGTCGGAGAGACCGTCCTCGCCCGCACGGCGTACGCCTCCCGCGCCCTCGCCGCCCTTCCCGGCGTCGCGCTCGCCGACGGGGCGACGCACTTCCGCGAATTCGTCATCGACCTCCGGGATGCGGCGCTCACCGCACCGGAACTGGTCGCCGCCGGCCGCGCATCCGGATTCGAGCCCGGCCACGCCATCGACGAGACGCACCTCCTGGTGTGCGTCACAGAGCAGAACACCCAGTCAGACATCGACGACCTCGCCGCCGTGCTCTCCGACGCCCTCGGCGCCGGTGCAGCCGCTGGCGCACAGAAGAAGGAGCAGAGCGCATGAGCCTCCCCATCGCCCCCAAACCGCCCGTGCGGCGTTTCCACCAGGCGCGCTGGGACGAGCCCGTCGTGTTCGAACTGCACACGCCGGGCGAGCGCGGAGTGCTCGTCTCCCGCCCGGAGGCCGGCGTGCGGGAGGCCGTCGGCGACGTCGTCGCGGCGCTTCCCGCATCCCTCCGGCGCAGTGCACCGCCGGCGCTGCCGGAGATCGGGCAGATGCGGGTGCTCAAGCACTACCTGCGCCTCAGCCAGGAGAACCTCGGCGCCGACCTCAACGTCGACGTCGGCCAGGGCACCTGCACCATGAAGTACGCGCCGAAGGTCAACGAGGCGATCATTCGGACCCCCGACCTCACCGAGCTGCACCCGCTGCAGGATCCGGCGAGCGCGCAGGGCATCCTCGAGATCGTCTGGCGCACCGAGCGGATGCTCGCCGAGATCTCCGGCATGAGCCGCGTCTCCCTGCAGACCAGCGGAGGATCGGAGGCGATCTGGGCCAACATCTCGATGATCCGCGCGTACCACGCCTCCCGCGGCGAGGCCGAGCAGCGGGATGAGGTCATCACCACGATCTTCTCCCACCCGTCCAACGCGGCGGCGGCCAAGGCGGCCGGATACCGGGTCATCACCATCCACCCGGATGCGGACGGCTACCCCGACATCGACGCCCTCCGCGCCGCGCTCTCACCGCGCACCGCGGCGATCATGGTCACCAACCCGGAGGACACGGGCATCTACAACCCGCGCATCCGGGAGTGGGTGGAGCTTGCGCACGGTGTCGGCGCGCTCGCCTCGTACGACCAGGCCAACGCCAACGGAATCCTCGGGATCACCCGCGCCCGCGACGCCGGATTCGACGTGTGCCACTTCAACCTGCACAAGACGTTCGGAACGCCGCACGGCTGCGGCGGCCCCGGCTCGGGAGCGAACGCCGTCTCCGAGGCGCTTGCGCCGTTCCTGCCCGGCCCGGTGGTCGAGCGGGTCGGCGACCGCTACGTGCTGGATGCGGACCGGCCGCAGTCGATCGGCTCCGTCGCCCCGTTCTACGGCGTCATCCCGAACATCGTGCGCACGTACGCCTGGATCAGCGCGCTCGGCGCGGAGGGCCTGCGCGCCGTGGCAGAGACGGCGGTGCTGAACAACAACTACCTGATGAAGCGCATCCTCGCGATCCCCGGCGCCAGCGCACCGTACGCCACCGGCCGCCGCCGCATCGAGCAGGTGCGGTACTCCTGGCAGGAGCTGTTCGAGGAGACGGGCATCAGCTCCGAGGAGATCGGCGTCCGCGCCTCCGACTTCGGCATGCACTACTGGACCAGCCACCACCCGTACATCGTTCCGCAGCCGTTCACGCTCGAACCGACGGAGTCGTACTCGATGGCCGAACTGGACGAGTACGCCAACGTGCTCGCCGAGGTCGCCCGCGAGGCCCGCGAGACGCCGGACGTGGTGCGCACGGCGCCGCACAACCAGACCGTGCACCACACGCACCACGACGACATGGACGACCCGGATCGCTGGGCGGTGACCTGGCGGGCGTACCAGCGGAAGTACGCCGGGGCGGGAGAGGGTGCGTTCGCGCCGTTCTCCGCTCCGTCGTCCGAGGCGGATGGCGGTGGCGCTGGCACTGGTGCTGCCCCTGGCGCTGCGTCGGCCTCCTCCTCCGACGAGGCCGCTGCGTAGATGTCCTCCCTCCGTCAGCTCCGCCCGGCGATCGGGGTGATCGTGAACCCCGTCGCCGGGATCGGGGGACCGGCCGGCCTCGTCGGCAGCGACGGCGAGGCCGTGCAGCGCGAGGCCGCCGCGCGCGGCTCGCATGCCAGGGCCGCCGAGCGCACTGCCGCGGCCCTCGCGGTGCTGGCGGGCGCGCATCCCGGGCTGGAGGTGCTGACGGCGTCCGGGCCGCTCGGTGAGGATGCGGTGCGCGCCGCCGGTCTCCTCCCGCGCGTCGTCTACGCTCCGGATGCGCAGCGTGGCCTAACGGGCGACGGCCTCGTGGGCGACGGCCTAGCGGGCGACGGCACGACGGGCGACGACACCGCGCGTGCCGTCGCGGCCTTCGTGGCCGATGGCGCCACCCTCGTGCTGTTCGCGGGTGGAGACGGCACGGCACGCGATGCGGCACGCGGCGCCCCGGCGCACACCGCACTGCTCGGTATCCCGGCCGGGGTCAAGATGTATTCCGGCTGCTTCGCCGTCGCTCCCGCCGCAGCGGGCGCGATCGCCGCGGAGTGGCTGACCGCCGGCGGCCTGCCGACGCGCGAGGCGGAGGTCCTCGACCTCGACGAGGAGCTGCTGCGCGCCGGCCGGCCGGACCCTCGCCTGTTCGCGCTCGTCCGCGTGCCCGTCGCCCGCGAGCGCACCCAGGCACGCAAAGCGCCCACCCGCACCAGCGAGGCCGACGCCGTCCGCCGGGCAGCGGCGGGCGCCGTCGCCGCCATGCGGCCGGGCGTGCGCTACCTGCTCGGCCCGGGAGGAACGCTCGCCGCCGTGTCGCGCGAACTGGGCGTGCCGGCCACCCCGCTCGGCGTCGACATCGTGCAGGACGGGATGCTCGTGGCACGCGACGTGTCGGAGCAGCAGGCCATCGCATCCATTGCCGGACACCCCGCGCAGGCCGTCGTGACCGTGATCGGCGGTCAGGGCTTCCTGCTCGGGCGCGGCAACCAGCAGCTCTCGCCCGCCGTGCTCGACGCCATCGGCGCCGACCCTCTACTCGCCGACCCCCTGATGGTTGTCGCGACCGAGCAGAAACTCATCGACCTCGCCGGACGACCGCTCCTGGTCGACACCGGCGACACCAGCCTCGACGCACGCCTCGCCGGTCACCTCCGGGTGATCACCGGTCCGTCGTCGTCGAGCATCTACCCTGTCAGTGCCGCCAGTGCGGCCACCACCGAAGGAGCGCACACATGCGTCTAGCCGACAAGTCCGCCATCGTCACCGGAGGAGCCGGCGGCATCGGCCGCGCCACCTCCCTCGCCTTCGCGGCGGAGGGCGCGCGCGTCGCCGTCGTGGATGTCGCGCCCGGCGCGGCGGAGAAGGTCGCGGAGGAGATCCGCGCGGCGGGAGGCACCGCCATCGCCCTCACAGCAGACGTGTCGAACGAGTCGGACATCGAGCGGGTCGTCGCGGACACCGTCTCCGCGTTCGGCGGCGTCGACGTCGTCTTCAACAACGCGGGCATCATCCGCCGCACCACAGCGGTCGAGACCACGGCAGACGAGTGGGACCGCGTCTTCGGCGTCAACGTCAAAGGCATCTTCCTGATGTGCAAGCATGTCGTGCCCGTCATGGCGGCGAACGGCGGAGGATCCATCGTCAACACCGGCTCCGGATGGGGGCTCAAGGGAGGAGCGCAGGCCATCTCGTACTGCGCGTCCAAGGGTGCGGTCGTCAACATGACCCGCGCGCTCGCCATCGACCACGGCCCGCAGGGCATCCGCGTCAACTCGGTGAACCCCGGGGACGTCAACACCGGGATGCTCCGCGACGAGGCCCGCCAGCTCGGCCAGGAGGCCGGCTCGTTCCTCGCGGAAGCCGCCGACCGCCCGCTGCAGCGCATGGGGGAGCCGCAGGAGATCGCCGCCGCCGTCGTCTGGCTCGCGTCTGACGAGTCGTCGTACGTGACCGGTTCCGCGCTCGTCGTGGACGGTGGAGGCATCGCCTAGCGACGCCTCCGTTCGCGTGCAATAGGAGCGGGAAAAATGCGACGCCGCAAATTTCAGGTGCGGTGTCACGAATGTCGGAGGCTTCTGCCACAATCTTCAGGTACCGAAAGCCACCCCTTGGGGATCCTTGATCCTGCTCCGTCTTACCCTGCGTCACGCGCGCCCATACGTGTGGGGGATCGTGGGGGTCGTGGTCCTGCAACTGCTGTCCACGATCGCCGCGCTCTACCTGCCCAGTCTCAACGCCCAGATCGTCGACAAGGGCGTCGTCACCGGAGACACCGACTTCATCTGGAACACCGGCATGACGATGCTCGTCGTCTGCCTCGCGCAGGTGCTGACCGCCATCGGCGGCATCTATTTCGGTGCGAAGGTGTCGATGGCGGTCGGCCGCGACCTGCGTCGTGAGGTCTACCGCAAGGTCGATTCGCTCGACGCGCTCGACGTCGGCCGCTGGGGCACGGCGACGCTCATCACCCGCAACACGAACGACGTGCAGCAGGTGCAGATGCTCGTGCTGATGACGCTCAACTTCATGGTGTCGACGCCGATCATGTGCATCGGCGGCATCATCATGGCCCTGCGCGAAGACATCGGGCTGTCCTGGCTGGTCTGGGTGTCCGTTCCTGTCCTCTTCGTCGTGGTGGGCATCCTGGTCGTGCTCCTGCTTCCGCTGTTCCGCGAGATGCAGGAGCGCATCGACAAGGTCAACGGCGTGCTGCGCGAGCAGATCGTCGGCATCCGCGTCATCCGGGCGTTCGTCCGCGAGCCGTTCGAGTCGGAGCGCTACGCGGAGGCCAACTTGGCACTCACCAAGGTGTCGGTGCGGGTCGGCAACATCTTCGTCCTGATGTTCCCCGTCATCATGGTCATCCTGCACCTCGCGACGGCCGCCGTCCTCTGGTTCGGCGGACAGCGCGTGGATGCCGGTCAGATGCAGGTGGGCTCGCTCACCGCGTTCCTGCAATACCTGCTGATGATCCTCACCGCGGTCATGATGGGCGTGTTCATGGTGATGATGATCCCGCGCGCCGTCGTCTGCGCCGGGCGCATCGACGAGGTGCTGTCGACCGAGGCGTCCGACGCCGGGCGAGCAGGGGATGCGCCGCTGCCGTCCTCCGGCAGGGTCGAGTTCCGGGGTGTCACCTTCGGCTACCCCGGTGCGGAGAAGCCGGTGCTGAGCGACATCGACTTCGTCGCCGAGCAGGGCAAGATGACGGCCATCGTCGGATCGACCGGCGCAGGCAAGACCACGCTGGTCAACCTCGTGCCCAACCTCTACACGGCGCAGCAGGGCACCGTCACCATCGGAGGGGTGCGGGTCGACTCGCTCACCAGGGCGCAGCTCGCCGGCGTGCTCGGGCTCGTCCCGCAGCGTCCGTACCTCTTCTCCGGCACGATCGCATCGAACCTCCGGTTCGGCCGGCCCGACGCCACGGACGAGGAGCTGTGGGAGGCGCTCCGCGTCGCCCAGGCCGAAGACTTCGTGCTGGCCAAGGAGGGCGGGCTCGACGCGCGCATCTCCCAGGGCGGCACCAACGTCTCCGGCGGTCAGCGCCAGCGTCTCTGCATCGCCAGGGCGCTCGTCTCGCAGCCGCAGGTGTACCTCTTCGACGACTCGTTCTCGGCCCTCGACGTCGCGACGGACGCCCGCCTTCGCGCGGCCCTCGCCGACGCGACGAGAGACGCCGCGGTGATCGTGGTCGCACAGCGTGTGTCGACCATCCGGGAGGCGGACACCATCATCGTCCTCGACGACGGCCGCATCGTCGGCCGAGGAACCCATGACGAACTCCTCGAGACGAGCGAGACCTACCGCGAGATCGTCGAATCGCAGCTGAGCCTGGAGGTGGCCTGAGATGGCACGCAAGCGTGCGGACGACGTCCTCGAACGCGACGACGTCACGGCCCCCGAGGTCGAAGACTACGAGTTCACCCCCACCGAGGCAGACGGCGACATGTTCGGCGGAGCCCCGGCCAAGAAGGCGCAGAACTTCTGGCCGTCTCTGCGCCGGCTGCTCGGCCTGCTCCGTCCGGAGCGCGTGCAGTTCTCGTTCGTGGTCGGGCTCGTCGTCATCTCGGTGATCCTCACGGTCATCGCGCCGAAGATCCTCGGTTCGGCGATGGATGTGATCTACCGCGGCGTGATCGGCAAGGGGCTCCCCGCCGGCCAGTCGCTCGACCAGCAGATCGAGCAGGCGCGCGCGGCGGGCAACGACCAGTTCGCCGACATGCTCGCCAAGACCCAACCCATCCCGGGCGTCGGCATCGACTTCGTCGAGCTGAGCCGTCTCATCTTCATCGTGCTCGCCATCTACCTGGTGGCCTCGTTCCTGATGTGGGCGCAGGGCTACGTGCTCAACGCCCTCGTCATGCGCGTCGTCTACCGTCTGCGCGCCGACGTCGAGACCAAGCTCAACAGGCTGCCGCTCAGCTACTTCGACACCCGCCAGCGCGGTGACCTGATGTCGCGCGTCACGAACGACGTCGACAACATCCAGGCCGCGCTGCAGCAGGCGTTCTCGCAGCTGGTCCAGTCGGTGCTCACCGTGCTCGGCATCACGATCATGATGTTCATCGTCTCGTGGCAGCTCGCCCTCATCGCCCTGATCGCGCTGCCGCTGTCCGGCATCATCGCCGGCGTGATCGGCTCGCGCTCGCAGAAGCTGTTCGCGGCGCAGTGGAAGAACACCGGCTCGCTCAACGGTCACATCGAGGAGTCGTACTCCGGGCTCGAGCTGGTCCGCGCCTTCGGCCGCGACGAGGTCATGCTCGCCGAGTTCGACGAGCGCAACGAGAAGCTCTACCGGGCATCCTTCGGCGCGCAGTTCGTGTCCGGCACGATCATGCCGGCGATGACGTTCGTGTCCTACCTGTCCTACGTGCTGATCGCCGTCGTCGGCGGCCTCCGCGTCGCGACAGGGCAGATGACGCTCGGAGACGCGACGGCGTTCATCCAGTACTCGCGCGAGTTCACGCAGCCGATCACCCAGGTGGCCGGCATCGCGAACATGCTGCAGTCCGGTGTCGCCTCCGCGGAGCGCACGTTCGAGTTCCTCGACGCCGACGAGCAAGACCCGGACGACGTCAAGGCGGAGCTCCCGGAGCGCACGGACGGTCACGTCGAGTTCGAGAACGTCTCGTTCAGCTACTCGCCGGCCACGCCGCTCATCGAAGATCTCTCGTTCTCGGTCGAGCCGGGGCACACGGTCGCGATCGTCGGCCCGACCGGCGCGGGCAAGACCACCCTGGTCAACCTCGTGATGCGCTTCTACGAGCTGAACTCCGGCCGCATCCTGCTCGACGGCATCGACATCACCGAACTGGCGAGGGCCGAACTGCGCGAGCAGGTCGGCATGGTGCTGCAGGACGCCTGGCTGTTCGGCGGCACGATCCGCGAGAACATCCGCTACGGCCGCCTCGACGCCACCGACGAGGAGGTGGTCGACGCGGCGAAGGCCACGATGGTCGACCGGTTCGTGCGTCAGCTGCCGGACGGCTACGACACGGTCCTCGACGCGGACGGCGGAAGCGTCTCGGCCGGTGAGCGCCAGCTCATCACCATCGCGCGCGCGTTCATCGCCAACCCGTCCCTGCTCATCCTCGACGAGGCCACCTCCTCCGTCGACACCCGCACCGAGCTGCTGGTGCAGCAGGCGATGGCGGCCCTCCGCACCGACCGCACCTCGTTCGTGATCGCCCACCGCCTGTCCACGATCCGGGATGCGCACACCATCCTGGTCATGGAGAACGGCGCCATCGTGGAGCAGGGCAACCACGAAACCCTCCTCGGCCGCCGCGGCGCGTACTACGACCTCTACATGACGCAGTTCCGTGGCGAAGACGCGGAGGCGGAGGCCGAGCTCCTCGAAGCGGCCGCCGTGCCGCCCGGCGTCGAGTCGGGTGCGTTCGGTGGGGCGGCTGCGGCTGAGTCCGCTGAGTCCGTGTCCGCTGAGGCTGTGTCGGATCCGGCAGGGGACGGCAGCGCGCCCGCGAGCTAAGCTGTGTGCGTCCGGGGCCGTGGGCGCCCCGGGCGCACAAAGGGGGATGCCGTGAATCCGATCGTTCCGCTCTGGGCGCCGTACTACGGTGCACCGCTGGGTGCCGCATTCGTGCGGTTCTGGAAGAAGTACGCACGCTTCGACGGCCGGGCCAGCCGCAGCGAATACTGGTGGTGGTTCTTCGTCAACGCGATCGTCGGCCTGGTGCTGTACATCCTCTTGCTCGTCCTCGGCCTTTCCGGCGCCACCACCGACGACAGCGGCCGCTCGGTTCCAGGCCCCGGCTTCGCCGTCGGCATCGTCCTGCTCGTCCTCTGGGGTCTGGCCACCATCGTCCCGGGCATCGCGCTGACCGCGCGACGACTCCACGACGTGAACCTGAGCGGCTGGCTGATCCTCCTCGTCCTCATCCCGAGCCTCGGCGGCATCGCCATCTTCGTGATGACGCTCCTCCCGCCGAACCCGGCAGGTGCCCGCTTCGACCGCCCGGACTCCGAGGTCCCCGGTTACGTCCCCGTCGTCCCCGGCGCCGCCCTCCCTCCCCGCGACTACGGCTGGCCCGAGTCCCCGCTTCCCTACGCGAGCCCCGCGGGCGGCCAGCCCCTCTACGC
>NZ_NCSR01000020.1:0-66603 GCF_002105485.1 Leifsonia sp. NCR5 | reverse complement strand
GGCGCGGGAGTGCTGCCCGTCCCGGAGCAGGTGACGGCGCAGGGCCTCGCCGGCCGGTTCGTGACCAGCGCGGCGGCGGGGAGGCACTTCGGCACCGCGGTCACCGACGACGGAACGACCGTGCTGGGCTGGGGGTCGTTCTTCAACAACCAGCTCGGCGTGACGTTCAGCGGACTCCCGGCCGACGGGACGGTCGCGGGCGTCAACGCCGGGGACGCCTTCGTGTTCGCCTGGATGGCCGACGGGCGCCTGTACAGCTGCGACGGCACGTTCGTGTTCGCCCAGAACGCCACCCTCTCCGGCGTCCCCATCCGGCACGCCGTCGCCAGTCTGCCCCAGTCGGGCCCGAGCTCGTTCTTCGCCTGGGGCGACGACCACGTGCTCTACGGCTGGGGGCTGAACAGCTCGGGGCAGCTCGGCCTCGGCGACGCCGTCGACCGTGCGACGCCGACCCCTGTGCCGCTACCGGGCGGAATGGATGTGGGCGATGTCGCGGAGGGCAATCAGCACTCGCTGCTCATCGGCACCGACGGCGTCTATTCGGCGGCCGGGTCGAACACGGCCGGGCAGCTCGGCACGCACGACACCGTCGGCAGGAACTCGTTCAGCTCACCGATCGTCGTCCACCGGTGGCCGTGATGCCGAGACGGCAGAGGCCGCTCGGGCGGATCGCACGGATCACGCTCAACGCCGCCGCCGTCGCCGGGGTGCTCTGCGTGGTGGTCGGCGCCGTCGCGTTCGTCACCGGGGTGCGTCCGATCATCTTCCAGACAGGGTCGATGGCGCCGGGCATTCCGGCGGGCTCCTTGGCGCTGACAGTGCCCGTCACGGCCGACGACATCCGGGTGGGAGACGTCGTCGGCGCGCCGCGCGTCGGCGACGGGAAGCTCGTGACGCACCGCGTGGTCGGTGCAGAGCGCCACGGCGACCTCCGGCTCATCCGGATGCGCGGCGATGCCAACGAGGCGGACGACGCCACCCCGTACGACGTGACGGACGGCGCCCAGCGACTGGTGTGGTCGGTGCCGGGCGTCGGGGAGGCGATGGCGAGCATCCGGAGCCCGTGGCTGTTCGTCGGGCTGATCGCGCTGCTGGCGCTGATCGCCGTGCCGACCAGGCGCGCCAGGCACCGGGCGAAGAAGCGTGCATCCGCGCGCGCCACCCGGCGCGCGACGTGGATCAGCCTCGCAGCCCGAGCAGCGGAAGCACCTGGGACAGATCCTGGCGATCCACCACGACATCGGCCGCTGCCCGCACCGCCGGCTTCGCGTTGAACGCGACGGACAGTCCGGCCACCGCCATCATCCGGAGGTCGTTCGCGCCGTCGCCGATCGCGACCGTCTGAGCCAGCGGGATGCCGGCGTCGTCCGCCCACGCGCGCAGCGCGGACGCCTTGGCCTCCGCATCCACGACCCCGCCGGTCACGGCTCCGGTGAGGACGCCGTCGACGACCTCCAGCCGGTTGGCGCGCCAGTGGTCGAGGCCGAGGCGTTCGCCCAGCGGGTCGAGCGTCTCGTGGAAGCCGCCGGAGACGACGCCCACCACCCCGCCCGCCGCGTGCACTCCGGCGATCAGCTCTGGGACGCCGTCCGTCACCGTGATGCGCTCACCGACGCGCGAGAACACGGAGGACGGCAGTCCGGCGAGCGTCTTGACGCGCTCGCGCAGGCTCTGCTCGAAGTCCAGTTCTCCGCGCATCGCGCGCTCGGTGACCTCCGCCACCTCCTGGCGTGCGCCGGCCTCCTCGGCCAGCAGCTCGATGACCTCGTCGTGGATGAGGGTCGAGTCTGCGTCGAGGACGACGAGGAAACGTGCTGTTGTTGCTGTGGTGCTCCTGCCGGTCATGGAACGACGTGCACTCCCTTGCCGACCACGGTGAGCCCGGAGTCGGTGACGGTGAAGCCGCGTGCGCGGTCGCGCTCGGGGTCGACCCCGATGGATGCGCCTTCCGCGACCACCACGTCCTTGTCCAGGATCGCGCGGCCGACGAACGCGTTCGCGCCGATCACCGCGCGCTCGAAGACCACAGAGTCGACGACCTTGGCGCCGGAGTCGACGGTCGCCCACGGTCCGAGCACACTGCGCTCCAGGTGGGCGCCCGAGATCACCGAGCCGAGCGACACGATCGAGTCGATGGTCGTGCCGAGCGCTCCGCGGCCGTCGCGGACGATCTTGGCGGGAGGCGAGTTGAGCACCTGGCTGAAGATCGGCCACTCGCGGTTGTAGAGGTTGAACACCGGGAGGGCGGAGATCAGGTCTTGGTGGGCCTCGAAGAACGAGTCGATCGTTCCCACATCCCGCCAGTAGTAGCGGTCGCGGTCGGTCGATCCCGGCACGTCGTTGCGGTTGAAGTCGTAGACGGCCGCCTCGTCGCGCGCCACGAAGTCGGGGATGATGTCTCCACCCATGTCGTGGTTGGAGTCCGGCCGGTCGCCGTCGCGCACGACCGCGTCGATCAGCGCGTCGGCGTCGAAGACGTAGTTGCCCATCGAGGCGAGCACCTCGCCGGGCGAGTCCGGCAGCCCGATCGGGTCGCTCGGCTTCTCGCGGAACGCGCCGATCCTGTCCGGGCGCTCCGGGTCGACCTCGATCACGCCGAACTGGTCGGCCAGGCCGATCGGCTGGCGGATGGCCGCGACGGACGCGGGAGCGCCGGATGCGATGTGCGCCTCGATCATCTGGCCGAAGTCCATCCGGTAGACGTGGTCGGCGCCGACGACGACCACGATGTCCGGCTTCTCGTCGCGCAGCAGGTTGAGGCTCTGCAGGATCGCGTCGGCCGAGCCGCTGAACCAGCGCTTTCCGAGGCGCTGCTGGGCGGGCACGGACGCGATGTACGAGTTGAGCATCCCGTCGAGCCGCCAGGTCTGCGAGACGTGCCTGTCGAGGCTGTGCGACTTGTACTGGGTCAGGACGACGATCTGGCGCAGCTGCGAATTGATGAGATTCGAGAGCGCGAAGTCGATGAGTCGATACTGCCCGCCGAACGGAACGGCCGGCTTCGCGCGGTCTGCCGTCAACGGCATCAACCGCTTCCCTTCGCCACCCGCGAGAACAATGCCGAAGATCTTCTTGCCTGCCATGCCACCACAGTAGAGGCAACATGCGACCTGTACTAGCGTTCACGACATGCGCGTTGATCTTCTGACCCGGGAATACCCGCCGGACATCTATGGCGGAGCCGGTGTGCACGTCACCGAACTCGTCCGGGCGTTGCGCACGGACACGGAGGTGCAGGTGCGCTGTTTCGGCGAGCCGCGCACCGAAGAGGACGTGCACGCATACCGCGTGCCGCATGAACTCGCCGGCGCGAATGCCGCGATCAGCACACTCGGCGTCGACCTGCAGATGGCGCAGGACTGCGGGGGAGCCGACCTGGTGCACTCGCACACCTGGTACGCGAACAGCGCCGGCTACCTCGCGAAACTGCTGCACGGCATCCCGCACATCGTCACCGCGCACAGCCTGGAGCCGCTGCGGCCCTGGAAGGCCGAGCAGCTCGGCGGCGGATACCGCGTGTCGAGCTGGGCGGAGAAGACGGCGTTCGAGGCTGCGGACCGCGTGATCGCGGTGAGCGAGGGGATGCGTCGCGACATCCTGGCCGCATACCCCGCGCTCGACCCCGAGCGGGTGACCGTGATCTACAACGGCATCGACCTCGACCGCTGGCAGCCGCTCGACGACGACGACCGGGCGAGAGCGCTCGGCATCGATCCCGACCGTCCCGCCGTGATCTTCGTCGGCAGGATCACCAGGCAGAAGGGCCTGCCGTACCTGCTGCGCGCCGCCCGGATGCTGCCGAAGGAGGTGCAGGTCATCCTCTGCGCTGGAGCGCCGGACACGCCGGAGATCATGGCGGAGGTCAGCCGCGGCGTCGAGCAGCTGCAGGCGGAGCGCGACGGCGTTGTCTGGATCGACAGGCTGCTGTCACAGGAGGAGCTGCGGGTGGCGCTGACCGCATCCACCGTGTTCGTCTGCCCGTCCATCTACGAGCCGCTCGGCATCGTGAACCTCGAGGCGATGGCCTGCGGGCTGCCGGTGGTCGGGACGGCGACGGGAGGCATCCCCGAGGTGATCGTGGACGGCGTGACGGGACGGCTGGTGCCCATCGAGCAGGCCACGGACGGCACGGGGACGCCCACCGATCCGGATGCGTTCGTCGCCGACCTGGCGGCGGCGCTGACCGACGTGGTCGTCGACCCGGAGCGTGCGGCTCTGATGGGCAGTGCCGGCCGGCTGCGGGCCGAGACGGCGTTCAGCTGGGCCTCCATCGCGGAGCAGACACGGGAGCTGTACCGGTCCGTCCTGGCCTGATCGCGCCGCTAGGCTAGAGGGTATGTCCAGCGTTCTTCAGCTTCACGATGTGTCCGTCGTCCGCGACGGGAATACGGTTCTCGATTCGGTGAACTGGACGGTGGAGCCCGACGAACGCTGGGTCGTCCTCGGCCCGAACGGCGCAGGCAAGACGACGCTGCTGCAGATCGCCGCCGCCGCGCTGCACCCCACCTCCGGTGAGGCAGAAGTGCTCGGCGAGCCGATCGGTCACAGCGACCTGTCGGAGCTGCGCCCGCGCCTCGGCTTCGCGTCGAGCGCGCTCGCCCGGCGCATCCCGCGCACGGAGACGGTGCTCGACGTGGTGATGACCGCCGCGTACGCCGTGACCGGTCGCTGGAACGAGGAGTACGAGGAGATCGACGAGAGGCGCGCCCGCCGCGTCCTCGGCGAGTGGAACCTCGACCACCTCGCGGAGCGCACCTTCGGCAGCCTGAGCGACGGAGAGCAGAAGCGCGTGCAGATCGCGCGGTCGGTGATGACCGACCCCGAGATCCTGCTGCTCGACGAGCCGGCGGCCAGCCTCGATCTCGGCGGTCGCGAGGAGTTGCTGCAGCTGCTCGGCGGATACGCGAGCGACCCGAGCTCTCCGGCGATCGTGATGGTCACCCACCACGTGGAAGAGATCCCGCTCGGCTTCAACAGGGCGCTCCTGCTGGCCAACGGGGGCGTGGCGGCGCAGGGCACGCTCGACGAGGTCATCACGGCGGAGCGTCTCGGCGAGACGTTCGGCGTGGACGTGGAGCTGACCGAACTGGACGGACGCTACAGCGTTCGTGCGCGTCGCGGCTCCGCTGACTGAACATCTGCTAAACTCGATAGCTGGCCCACCAGCCGACCTACTTTCCGCGCTGGGCTCGATGCATTCCTTCGATGCTCAGGCCACAACCGACAATTCACTACGCAACAAGGAAGTCCTGATGAAGACTGACATCCACCCCGACTACGCTCCGGTGGTTTTCCGCGACCTGGCCTCGGGTGCGGTGTTCCTCACCCGTTCGACCGTCACGAGCGAGAAGACGATCGAGTGGGAAGACGGCACCGTTTACCCGGTGATCGACGTCGAGATCTCGTCCGAGTCGCACCCGTTCTACACGGGCAAGCAGCGCATCATGGACTCCGCCGGTCGCGTCGAGAAGTTCAACTCGCGCTACAAGAACTTCGGCAAGTAACTCACGCCAACGAGGAAGGCCCCGACCGTTACGGTCGGGGCCTTCCTCGTTCTGGTCGGTGGATCAGTAGGTGTACGTGTTGGGGTTCGCCGCGACGACCGCGACGAGGATCACGAAGAAGATGATGCCGAGGATGATCTCGGCGAAGCCGATGATGATCGCCGCGATGGCGAGGCCGCGGCCCTGCTCACCGGTGCGCTTGATCTGGGAGAGGGCGACGAAGCCGAGGATGATGCCGACGATGTTGACGAAGAACGCCAGGATGAAGCCGACGATCGCCATCGTGTTGTAGCCGCGTGCGGCCGGAGCGCCCTGGTACGGCTGCTGGTATGGCTGCTGGCTCTGGGGCTGCTGCTCAGGAGGAAGTGGCTGCGGGTTGAGGTTTGAATCGCTCATACCCGTTATGGTACCAATCAGCAGATTCTAAGCCAACCGACAGAAATACATGTAGAGGCATGGACCTCAGCGGAGCGGCCAGGCTCCGGAGGTCGTGAAGCCGGGGTCGCGCACGCGGCGCATGTACTCCTGGAAGTCTGCGGCCTGCTCGCGGCACCAGTCCACCTGCATCCGGTGCAGCTCGGCGGCCTCGAAGGCGAGCGCCTCGGTGTGCACGCGGGCGAGCGCCTGGGCGACCCGTCCGGCGGCGATGGCGTCCGCTCCCGCATCGTGGGCGTCGGTCAGGTCGACGCCGTAGTAGGTGGCCGTGACCTCGAGGGTGCGCTTGCCCCTGCGGTACTTGTCGACCGCCTTGTCGATCACGAGCGGGTCGACGATGGGGCCGGGGGAGACGAGCGGGGAGACGCCGTGACGACGCGCCTCGCGGTCGAGCAGGGTGAAGTCGTACGGCGCGTTGTACGCCACCACCGGGATGCCGCGGCTGAAGAGCTCCCGCAGCGCATCCACGATCTGGGCGGTCGCGACGGCGGCGGGCATCCCGTTGGTGGAGGCGTGCTCGGTGGTGATGCCGTGCACGGCGGTGGCGCCGGCCGGGATCTCCACGCCGGGGTCGACGAGCCAGTCCTGGCGCTGCACGATCGTGCCGGTGTGGTCGAGGAGTCCGACGTGCGCTGTGACGATGCGCGACGTCTCCACATCGATGCCGGTGGTCTCCAGATCGAAGACGCCCAATTCCTGATGCCACGTACTCATGGATTCAGCGTATGAGCGACCACCGTCAGGCCAGGGACCGACACGGCCCTCGCCGGGATGCTCAGCTGTGGCGGGGTTCGATGTGCAGCCAGTAGAAGTTCTGCGTGCCGAGCGTGAGCGTGAACCGGCCGTCCTCCGCGACGGTCGGGAACTCCGCGCCGCCGAACAGGTCGTACAGCGTCGCTCCGGCGAACTCCGGCGCCTCCAGCGAGACCGACACCGGGTTGTGCGCGAACGAGAACACGCACAGCACGTCCTCCGGCTGGTCGCCGAAGTGCGAACCGCTGCCCTCGTACGAGCGCACGAACGCCAGCACGGACTCGTGGTTGGTCTGCAGCACCCGGATCGTGCCCAGCCCGAACACCGGATGCGCCTTCCGCACGTGGATCACGTTGCGGATCCAGTGCAGCAGCGAGCGCGACTGGGCCAGCTGCGCCTCCACGTTCACCTGGTTGTAGTGGTACACCAGCGACTGGACGACGGGCAGGAAGAGCTTGCCGGGGTCTGCGGTGGAGAAGCCGGCGTTGCGGTCCGGCGTCCACTGCATCGGCGTGCGGGAGCTGTCGCGGTCGGGCAGCCAGATGTTGTCGCCCATCCCGATCTCGTCGCCGTAGTAGAGGAACGGGCTGCCCGGGAGGGAGAACAGCAGGGCGTGCGCCAGTTCGAGCTCGGCGCGCGAGTTGTCGAGCAGGGGAGCGAGGCGGCGTCGGATGCCGATGTTGGCGCGCATCCGCGGGTCGTATGCGTACCAGCCGTACATGGCCTGTCGGTACTCCTCGCTGACCATCTCGAGCGTCAGCTCGTCGTGGTTGCGGAGGAAGACGCCCCAGGCGGAGCCGTCCGGCACGTCGAGCGTCTCGGACAGCACCCTGACCAGCTCGGCGGACTGCTGCGAGCGCAGGGCGTAGAAGATGCGCGGCATGACGGGGAAGTCGAACGCCATGTGGCACTCCGGCTCCTCCTCCGTTCCGAAGAACGCGGCGACCTCTCGCGGCCACTGGTTCGCCTCGGCGACCATCATGCGGCCCGGGTACTCGCGGTCGACCATCTCGCGCAGCTTCTTGATGAAGTCGTGCGTCTTCGGCTCGCCCTCGCCGTTGCCCTCGTCGGACTCGTAGAGGTAGGGGATCGCATCCAGCCGGAAGCCGTCGACGCCGAGGTCGAGCCAGAACCGGACGATGTCGAACATCGCCTCGTGCACGGCCGGGTTCTCGAAGTTGAGGTCGGGCTGGTGCGAGAAGAAGCGGTGGAAGTAGTACTGGCGGCGGGCCTCGTCGAACGCCCAGTTCGAGTCCTCGGTGTCGACGAAGATGATGCGGATGTCCGGCCACTTGTCGTCGGTGTCGTTCCAGACGTAGAAGTCGCCGTACGGCCCCTCCGGGTCGGAGCGGGACTGCTGGAACCACTCGTGCTGGTCGGAGGTGTGGTTCATCGGCAGGTCGATGATGATGCGCATGTTGCGCTCGTGCGCCTTGGTCACGAGGTCGCGGAACTCGTCGATCGTGCCGAACTCGGGGAGGATCGCCCGGAAGTCCGACACGTCGTATCCGCCGTCGCGCAGCGGCGACTGGAAGAACGGCGGGAGCCAGAGCGCGTCGATGCCGAGCCACTGCAGGTAGTCGAGTTTCGAGGTGAGCCCGGCGAGGTCACCGGACCCATCTCCGTTGCTGTCGACGAACGACCGCACCATGACCTCGTAGAACACCGACCGGCGGTACCACTGCGGGTCGAGGGTGAGCCCGGGCAGCGTGATGGGCGCAGTGAAACTCACGGTTCTCCTTCCGGCACGGTGGCCGACTGCAAGCGATTACAACCAGTCGAGTCTAGGTGGTCGCGATAGTGCCGTGTCCAGTCCTGTGAGCACATTGCCGGGGGTGGCATCCGCGCTGCCTAGACTGGTCTGCGATGAGCCCTTCCTCCGCACATACTGCTTCACCATACGCCGACGCGCTCGACCGTCTACCGGTGCGCACGGCCGAGGTGTCGATCCTCGGCGGCACCACCAGGTACTGGGACTACGGAGACCCGTCGGCGCCGACGACGCTCGTGCTGGTCCACGGCTTCCGCGGCGACCACCACGGCCTCGAGCCGGTGGTCGCCCAGCTGCCTGGCGTGCGGATGATCTCGCCCGACCTGCCGGGCTTCGGAGCATCCACCCCTCTGACGCAGGCGAAGCACGACATCGACGGGTATGCGCGCTGGCTGCGGGCGTTCGTCGGATCGCTCGGGATCGACGGCAGGTTCGTGCTGCTCGGCCACTCGTTCGGTTCCATCGTGGTGTCGGCGGCCCTGGCGGACGAGGCGGCACCGGATGCGCTGCACCCGAACGACGTCGTCCTGGTCAACCCGATCGGCCAGCCGGCGCTCGAAGGACCGCGCGGCATCATGACGCGCCTCGCGATCTTCTACTACTGGCTCGCGGCAGCGCTGCCCCGTGGCCTCGGCTTCGGCCTGCTGCGCAACCGCGCGATCGTGCGCGTGATGAGCGTGACGATGGCGAAGACCAAAGACAAATCGCTTCGGCGCTGGATCCACGACCAGCACGACCGCTACTTCAGCGCGTTCAGCGACAGGGATGTGGTGCTCGACGCGTTCACCGCCTCGGTGTCGCACGACGTCAGCGAGTACGCGGCGCGCATCCGGGAGCGGACCCTGCTGGTGGCGGCGCAGAAGGACGACATCACGCCCATCTCCGCCCAGTACCGGCTGCAGAAGCTGTTCCCGGATGCGCGGCTCGTCGTCATCCCCGGCGTCGGCCACCTCATCCACTACGAGACCCCGGCAGAGGCCGCCAGAGCGATCGAGGACTTCCTGGCATGAAGATCGTGTTCGACTGCCGTTACACCAGAATCGGCCGCCACGACGGGATCAGCCGCTACACCGCCGGGCTGGTCGCCGCCCTGGCGAAACGCCACCCCGTCACCATGCTGATCAGCGATCACCGCCAGCTGGAGATGCTGCCGAACCTGCCGTGGGAGCTGATCGGCTCGCCGACCAGCGCGGGGGAGCCGTGGGTGGCCAGGCAGGTCAACCGGCTGAAGCCCGACGTGGTGTTCACGCCGATGCAGACGATGGGCGGCTGGGGCCGCCGCTACCGGCTGGTGCTCACCGTGCACGACCTCATCTACTACCGCAACCGCACGCCACCGCGCGACCTGCCTGCGCCCATCCGGTTGCTCTGGCGGCTGTACCACCTGGCCTGGTGGCCGCAGCGGCTGCTGCTCAACCGATCGGATGCGGTGGTGACGGTCTCGCAGACCACCAAGCAGCTGATCGCCGAGCACAAGCTGACCAGGCGGCCCGTGCACGTGGTGCCGAATGCGGCCGACATGCCGGAGCTCGCCCCTGTCCGCGCATCCCGTACCAGCCCGGAGACGAAATCGCTGGTCTACATGGGCTCGTTCATGCCGTACAAGAACGTCGAGACGCTCGTGCGCGCGACGGCGCTGCTTCCCGACTACGAGCTGCACCTGATGAGCAGGGTGAGCGACGCGGAGCGTGCCAGGCTGGCCGCCGTCGCCCCGGAGGCGCGGATCGTGTTCCACAACGGGGCGAGCGACGAGGAGTATGCGGATACGGTCGCGGCGGCCACGGCCCTGGTGTCGGCGTCGCACGACGAGGGGTTCGGCATCCCGCTGGTCGAGGCGATGACCCTCGGCACGCCCGTGGTGGTCAGCGACATCCCGATCTTCCGGGAGATCGGGGGAGAGGCCGCGCTGTTCTTCGAAGCGGACTCCGCCGAGCAGGCCGCCGCGCGCATCCGGCACCTGGAGGAAGAGGGCGTCTGGGCCGCCCGATCGGCCGCGTCGAAACGCGAGGCGGAGCGCTTCACCTGGGACGCGTCGTCTGAACATCTTCTCACGGTGCTCACCGCGGCGGCCGCGAGGGCGAAACGAAAGCTCGATTGATGTCATAATCGCGTCGATGTGCAGTGGTGCACACTTCGAATGAGGGGGACGGGGAATGTCGATGCGACGCTGGGGGAGGACGGCCGCTGCCGTCGGGATCGTGGCGGTGACCGCGATGGTGGGAGCCGTGCTGGGGGCGCTGCCCGCCAACGCGAGCCAGGACCTGTACCGGGTGGTGAACACGATCCCTGTCGTTCCCGGTGGCGGCGACGGGATGGCGACCATCCCGACCATGGCGGTCGACCAGGGCACGAACACCCTGTTCGCGCTGGTGACGGAACGCGCGCACAGCGACCTCTCCGTGCTCGACCTCACCGACGGCTCTCTGACGAAGACGCTGCCTCTGCCGGTCATCCCGCTGGGGGTCGCCATCGACGAGGCGCGGCACCTCGTCTACGTCACGGTCGAGGACCTGAACGCCGGGACCACATCGCTCGCGGTGTTCAGCACCACGAGCCTGACGCAGGTGGCGACCATCCAGCTCGGCGCTGTGCACCTGATCGGTTCCAGCGGGGACAGCGGGATCGCCGTCGACACCGCGACGGGCTCGGTCTACGTCGTCGGGGACCGCCAGGTGGGCGCAGCTCAGACGCCATCCTTCCTGGTGCTGACCGCCGCGCAGATCGCCACCGCGGTCGGCGGTACGGCTGTCACGCCGACGCCGGTCGCGCTCCCGGGCACACAGCAGCAACCGGCCGGGATCGCCATCGACCCCGCCGGAGGCGTCGTGTACGCGGTGACGTCGTCGCCGACGGACTCCACGCTGTTCTCGCTCAGCACGGCGACGAACACGGTGACACGCACCGTGCCGCTGACGGGGATCGCGCACGTCGCGACGGTCGACCCGTCCACCGGCACCGTGTACGTCTCCCGTCGCACGTCGGCGTTCTCGTCCGCGTACGAGGTGGCGATCGTGCCGCGCGGAGGCTCGGCGGTGACCGCGACCATCGGCCTTCCCGCCCAGGCGGAAGCGCTCCAGGTCGACCTGACGGCCGGCACGCTCTACGCCGCGGTCTCGCAGCCGTTCGAGGGCGGAACCATCAACGAGGTGCTCGCCATCACCACCGCGTCGAAGACGGTGGTCGGCGAGGTCCCCGTGCCGACGCCCGCCGGTCTCGCGGTGAACCAGGCGACAGGGTCCGTGTACGTCTCCGGTGCGAAGTCGGGCGACACGCTCGTGTCTGTCCTGCGGAAACTCACCACCGACAGGGTGGCGGGCAGCGACCGCTTCGCGACCTCGGTGGCCGTCTCGAAGAAGGCGTTCCCCGGCACGGCGCCCGTCGTCTACGTCGCCTCCGGCCTGAACTATCCGGATGCGCTGGCGGCCGGACCGGCTGCTGCGAAGCGCGGCGGCCCGCTGCTGCTCACGCCGCCGACCGGGCTCACGCCGGATGTCGCGGCGGAGGTCGCACGGCTCAAGCCGGCGAAGATCGTGGTCGCCGGTGGCGCAGCCTCCGTCTCCGACCACGTGCTGAGCCAGCTGCGCACGGCGGCGCCGTCGGCGACCGTGACTCGCGCAGCGGGTGACGACCGGTTCTCCACCTCGCGCTCCGTCGTGACGGGGGCGTTCTCGTCCGCGACCACCGTGTACCTGGCCTCCGGCCTGAACTTCCCGGATGCGCTGTCGGCCGGAGGGGCTGCGGGGTCGAAGGGCGCTCCCGTGCTGCTCGTCAACGGCGCTGCGGACTCCGCTGACGCGGCGACGACGGCGCTGCTGAGGTCGCTCGGGGCGACGAAGGTCGAACTGGTCGGCGGAACGTCGGTGATCTCGAGCGGCGTGGAGTACTCGCTGACGCAGAGCGGCTTCACGGTCGACCGTCTCGCCGGATCGGACAGGTACTCCACGGCGGAGGCGGTCAACGTGACCACGTACCCCACCGCATCCACGGCGATCATCGCCACCGGCTTCGGCTACCCGGATGCCCTCGCGGCGAGCAGCTGGGCAGGCAAGACGTCCTCGCCGCTGTTCCTCGCTCCCGGCAGCTGCGTGCCGACCGGTGTGCTGGCCGATATGGGCCGCCTCGGCGTCCGCACGGTCACCCTGATCGGTGGCCCGACCGTCCTGACGACGGAGGTCGAGGGGCTCACGCCGTGCGTGGGGATGTAGCGGAGGGCTGAGCGCGGCTCAGAGCACCGACGCCGTGAACAGGTCCCTGTCCTCCGGGTGGAGGTTGAAGCGGTCGAGCGTGAGCGTGCCGTCCTCGTAGACGAACTCGTGCACGGAGCCGTTCGGGATGACCTCGCCGGGGCCCGGCAGCGCGTGATCGGTCACGTGGCGGACCAGGGAGCCGATCACGCCGCCGTGGCTGACCACGATGACGGACTCGCCCTGGTGCCGCTCTCCGAGCTCCAGCAGGGCGGGGAGGGCGCGCTCGACGACCTGGTCGCGGGACTCGCGGCCGGGCACGGGCGTTCCCTCCGGCCAGCGGGCCAGGATCTCGGCGCCGGTGAGGCCCTCCGCGTCGCCGTAGCTGCGCTCCACGACCTCGGGGAGCGGCAGGGGAGCATCCAGACCGGTGTGCGACGCGATGATGCTGGCCGTCTCGCTCGCGCGGCTCAGCGGGCTCGCGTAGATCGCGTCGTAGCTGCCGCCGGCGAGCGCGCGACCGGTGGCCTCCGCCTGCTCGCGCCCCGTGTCGTTCAACGGGATGTCGCTTGACCCTTGGATGCGTTTGGCGAGGTTCCAGTCGGTCTGACCGTGGCGAACGAGGGAGATTCTGGTCACGCGCGTCCTTTCAGGTGAGGACGCGGAGGCGGCGGCTGGGCTAGGTGAGCCTCGCCGCGAGTTCGACGAGTGTCTCCGTCGTCCCTGCGTTCAGCTTAATGGTCGCGCGACCGTCGCCCTTGGTGTCGCCCCTGTTGATGATGACGATCGGCAGCTTGCGCCGCCTCGCCTCCTCCAGCAACCGGATGCCCGAGTTGACCGCCAGGGACGACCCGGCGATGATCAGCGCCTCCGAACTGCGGACGAGCGCGCTCGCCTCCCGGTACTTCTCGGCCGGGATGAACTCGCCGAAGAACACCACGTCCGGCTTGAGGCGACCACCGCAGACCGTGCAGTCCGGCACCTGGAACGCATCCACGTCTGTGACGATCGCGTCGCCGTCCGGGGCGATCTCGACGGCGCCGTCCGCATCCAGCCACGGGTTGGCCTTCTCGATGCGCGCGGCGATGGCCTCACGGGCGAAGATCTGGCCGCAGACCAGGCAGAGAACGCGATCCATCGCGCCGTGCAGGTCGACCACCTTGCGGGAGCCCGCCTGCTTGTGCAGGCCGTCCACGTTCTGGGTGATGACGCCGTTGGCCGCACCGCCCAGCTCGAGCGCCGCGATGGCGCGGTGGCCGTCGTTCGGGGCCGCGGCGGCGAACCGGCGGTAGCCGAGGTGGCTGCCCGCCCAGTACCGCTTGCGGAAACCGTCGTCGGCGAGGAATTGCTGGAAGGTCATCGGCGTGCGCTTCGGCGCGCCCTCGCCGCGGTAGTCGGGGATGCCGGAGTCGGTCGAGACACCGGCCCCGGTCAGCATGGCGAAGCGGCGGCCGCTGAGCAGGTCGACCGTCGCGTCCAGGTCTCTGGCCAGTTCGGGAGAGAGCTCCGTCGTCACCGTTGCCACAGGCATCCTCCAGTCGGTTCTGTTAGAAGTCTAAACACGCGAGTTTTCCGGAATGTTTCCGACGACTGGCAATCTGTAAGCTGCACCGCGATTCTCCGGCGCAGGAAGAGAGGCACCAGCCGTGCGCATCCACCGCATCACCGACCTGACAGCCGACGGGCTGGCCGACTATTCGCGGCTCACCGACGTGGCCCTGCGCCGCGTCAGCGAGCCGGAGGGAGGCCTGTACATCGCGGAGTCGTCGAAGGTGATCACGCGCGCACTGGCGGCCGGGCACCGCCCGCGCTCCGTGCTGCTGCAGGAGCAGTGGCTGGCAGACATCGAACCGCTGCTGGCCGGATACCCGGACGTGCCGGTGTTCGTCGGAGAGCGCGGCGTGCTCGAAGAGCTCACCGGCTACCACCTGCACCGTGGGGCCCTGGCGGCGATGCACCGGCCGGTGCTGCCCGACCCTGCCGACCTGCTCAGGGATGCCCGGCGCGTCGTGGTGCTGGAGGACATCGTCGACCACACGAACGTCGGCGCGATCTTCCGCTCGGTCGCCGGCCTCGGCGCCGACGCCGTGCTGGTGAGCCCGCGCTGCGCGGACCCGCTGTACCGCAGGAGCGTCCGCGTCAGCATGGGCACGGTGCTGCAGGTGCCGTGGACGCGCATCCCGGAGTGGGACGAGGCAGCGCCGATCCTGCACGACGCCGGGTTCGAGATCGCGGCGCTCGCACTCGCCGACGACGCCGTCGAGCTCGCGGCGTACGCGTCGGACGCTCCCGAGCGGGTGGCGCTCGTGCTCGGGTCGGAGGGCGACGGGCTGAGCAGGAGGGCGCTGGCCGCGGCGGACACGGTGGTGACCATCCCGATGCTGCACGGGGTCGACTCGCTCAACGTGGCGTCGGCGAGTGCTGTCGCACTCTGGGCGTTGACACGTTGACCGCGCGTTCTCAGCCGACGCCTCGGTAGCCCCGCATACAATTCTCGGGTGTCAGACCAGCCTCGCCGTGTGTCCCCCCAGGTGTACCGCCGTCGCCGGATCGTCGTCTTCAGCCTCGTCGGGGTCGTCCTCGCCAGCCTGATGTACCTGTCTGGCTCGCTGTTCGGGCCGGTGCCTGCGACCGCCGCCGTGGTGCAGCACCAGAAGAGCATCGCGCAGCCGGCGGCCCAGCTGGCCTGGCCCGGTTGGGGTGCGAGCGCCATCTCCGCACCGGATGTGGACGGCGCCACCGAATACCACGGCAGCGACAAGAGCTTGCCCATCGCGAGCGTGACGAAGACGATCACCGCGCTCGTCGTGCTCGACGCGAAGCCGATCAGTGGAGGGTCGGAGGGCCCGACGATCGACTTCACGCAAAAGGACGTCGACATCTGGAACCAGGTGATCGCCGACGGCGGATCGTGGGCGCCGGTCGTGGCCGGCACCTCGATGACCGAAAAGCAGGCGCTCACCGCGATGCTGCTCCCGTCGGCGAACAACTACGCGATCTCGCTGGCCAACTGGGCGTACGGCTCCACGGACAAGTTCGTGAAGGCGGCGAACGGGTGGCTGGCGGACAAGAAGTTCACCGGCACCCACCTGACCAGCCCGGACGGCCTGGACCCCGGCAGCGTCAGCACGACGAAAGACCTGATCGGCATCGGCAAGCTGGTGCTCGCCGACCCTGTGCTCTCCTCGATCGTGTCGCAGAAGTCCGCGACGCTGCCCGGCGCAGGCGCGCAAGACAATACGAACACGCTCCTCGGCTTCGAGGGCATCGACGGGATCAAGACGGGCAACACCGACGAGGCGGGCAACTGCCTCCTGTTCTCCGCGGAGATCGGCGTGGGAAGCAACAAGGTGCGCGTGGTCGGCGCCGTGCTCGGCGCACCGACCCACGACGACCTGTGGGCGGCCGTCAAGGCGCTGCTGGTGAGCATGAAGGGCGGCTTCCACCAGGTGGATGCGTCGACCGTCGGGCAGCAGTACGGCACGTACTCGACCCCCTGGGGAGCGAAATCCGCCCTCGTCTCCACCTCGACGAAGAGCTTCGTCGTGTGGTCGGACACGCCCATCCAGGTGGATATGCAGACGCGCACCATCCAGTCGGGCCGAAAAGGCGACGTGGTCGGTCAGGTCACCTTCACCCTCAACGGCACCACGCAGACCGCCCAGCTCGCGCTCGCGAAGGACGTCCCTGACCCCGGCCTCGGCTGGCGCCTCGCCCACCCCGGCGGCCTCGGCGCCTGACCCGCGCGCGCCTCAGTCGGCGGGGCTAGGGGAGGCGGAAGGGGCCCGCGTCCGGGCGCTTGGGGAGGACGTGGTCGCCAGAGGACTGGTGGCGGATGCGCCGGACCACCCAGGGCACGAGGTATTCGCGCGCCCAGGAGATGTCTTCGGAGCGCGCCTGGCGCCAGGTGCGCGGCGGCAGCGGCTCGGGCTGCAACGGCTGCAGGTCGTTCTCGACGTTGAGCGCCGCGAGCACCATGCGGGCGACGGTGTGGTGCCCGAGCGGGGCGAGGTGCAGGCGGTCCGGCGCCCACATCCGCTGGTCCTGGATCTCGGTCAGCGACCACTGGTCTGCCACGATCGCGTCGTACTTGGCGGCGACGGCGCGCACGTTCTCGTTGTAGATCGCGACCTTGCCGCGGATGCCGCGGAACACGGGGGAGAAGCCGACGTCGACACCGGTGAACACGACGACGGTCGCCCCGTCGGCGCTGAGCTGTGAGACGGCCTGGTCGAACAGCGCGGCGATCTGGTCGGGGTCCGTGCCGGGCCGGATGACGTCGTTGCCGCCGGCGGAGATGGTGATCAGGTCGGGACGCAGGGCGACCGCCGGGGCGACCTGCTCATCCAGGATCTGCTTGATCAGCTTGCCGCGCACGGCGAGGTTGGCGTATGCGAAGTCGTCGGTCTGGCTGCTCAGCACCTCGGCGACGCGGTCGGCCCAGCCGCGGTGTCCGCCGGGGCTGCCCGGCTCAGGGTCGCCGATCCCTTCCGTGAACGAATCGCCGATGGCGACGTAGCGGGACCACGGATGCTGCGCTTCGGACATACCTTCATTCTGCACCTTGGCATCCGGGGCGCACGTTCGGGCCGCACTCAGACGGGACGCAGGAGGCACGCAGACGGCACGCCCGGGCCGTTCCGCCGGGTGAGCGAGTGTCGGTGGGAGCCGGTAGATTTGATCCAAGTGGAACAGCCGACCGAACCCGATACCTCGCTTCGCCCTGGTGCGCACGCCGGAACCTTCGCTGCTGAACACCTGTCGCCCTCCTTCCCGGAGCGCGCGGCCTGGGGAACAGCGGGAAAACTGCGTGCGTGGCAAGCCGAGGCCCTCGACGCGTACTTCGAGAACGAACCCCGCGACTTCCTCGCGGCGGCGACGCCCGGCGCAGGAAAGACCACGTTCGCGCTGCGCCTCGCCACCGAACTGCTCGCGCGGCGCGTCGTCGAGCGGATCACCGTCGTCGCCCCGACCGAGCACCTGAAGCGGCAGTGGGCGGAGGCTGCCGAGCGCGTCGGGCTGCACCTCGACCCCGAGTTCAAGAACTCCGACGGCCGGTACGCCCGCCACTTCAAGGGCGTCGCCGTCACGTACGCGCAGGTCGCGATGCGGCCCAGCCTGCACAAAGACATCACCGAGAACTACCGCACCCTGGTCATCCTCGACGAGGTGCACCACGGCGGGGATGCGCTCAGCTGGGGAGACGGCATCCGGGAGGCGTTCGAGCGGGCCACCAGGCGGCTCTCGCTCACCGGTACGCCGTTCCGCTCCGACACGGCGCCCATCCCGTTCGTGACCTACCTGCCGGACAAAGCGGGCATCCGCACCTCGCTCACCGACTACAACTACGGCTACGGCCGCGCTCTCGCCGACGGCGTCGTGCGTCCGGTGATCTTCCTCGTCTACGCCGGGCACATGCGCTGGCGCACCAAGACCGGCGACGAGATGGAGGCGCGGCTCGGCGAGGGCAACACCAAAGACATCACCTCGCAGGCCTGGCGCACCGCCCTCGATCCGCGCGGCGAGTGGATCCCGGCCGTGCTGAACGCCGCGGATCGCCGCCTCACCGAGGTGCGCAACGCCATCCCGGACGCCGGCGGTCTCGTCATCGCCACCGACCACTACGCGGCGCGCGCGTACGCCGACCTGCTGCAGCAGATCTCCGGGGAGCCGGTCACGGTCGTGCTCTCCGACGAGAAGGAGGCGAGCGACAGGATCGCGGAGTTCGCCGCTGGCACCTCCCGGTGGATGGTCGCGGTGCGGATGGTGTCGGAGGGCGTCGACGTGCCGCGGCTGGCGGTGGGCGTGTACGCGACCAGCGCATCCACCCCGTTGTTCTTCGCGCAGGCGATTGGACGCTTCGTGCGGGCCAGGCGTCGCGGCGAAACGGCGTCGGTGTTCCTGCCGAACGTCCCGACGCTGATGGCGCTGGCGAATGCGCTCGAACTGGAGCGCGACCACGCGCTCGACCGGCCGACCGACGAGAACGCCGAGGGCGACTTCTTCAACCCGGAAGACGCCATGATGGCGGAGGCGAACCGGCAGGAGCGCGCTTCCGAGGGCCTGATGGACGAGTTCTCGTTCGAAGCGCTCGGCTCCGAGGCCAACTTCGACAGGGTGCTCTACGACGGGCAGGAGTTCGGCAGCTTCGCCGTTCCTGGCAGCGACGAGGAGCTCGACTTCATCGGGCTGCCGGGCATCCTGGAACCCGAGCAGGTGCACGAACTGCTCACGCAGCGACAGCAGCGGCAGGCGCGCCGCACCAGCTCCCGCCCGCAGTCCGCGGAGGGACACCCGCCCGCGCCGCTGTACCGCAACCTCAAGGAGCAGCGCAGCCTGCTGAACAGCCTGGTCGGGCTGTACTCGAAGAACACGGGAGAGCCGCACGGGCTCATCCACGCCGAGCTGCGCCGCGTCTGCGGCGGCCCCGCCGTCGCGCAGGCGAGCGTGACTCAGCTGCAGGCCCGCATCGACTACCTGCGCAAGCGGCTCGGACGCGCGTAGCCGGTCGCGCTCAGTCCAGCGGGCCGCGCACGCGGTAGCGCAGATGGAGCACGCGGTCGCCCTGGATCACCGCGGGGTCGTCCAGCAGGCGCTGCACGTCGGCCGCGCCGAAATAGCGCTTGCCAGCGCCGAACACCGCGGGCGCGACGTCCATCCGCACCTCGTCGACCAGCCCGGCGGCGAAGACCTGGCCGCCCACGTCCCCGGCGGCCACCTCGACGACGCGGTCGCCGGCGAGCCGCTGCGCCGTGGCCACCGCGGTCTCGATGTCGTGGACGAAGTGGAAGGGCGCTGCGGGATCCCAGCCGTCCGGTGCCGGCCGGTGCGTCACGACGACCACGTGGTCGACCCCGCCGGGCGGCCGGCCGTCCCAGCCGTCGGTCAGGTCGAAGACGTGGCGTCCGACGATCGTCACCGCGATGCTGTCCCAGTACGGCCGGACGTAGTCGTACGACGCCCGAGACACCAACAGCACGCCGCTCTCATCCAGGGGCACGTCCCCGCTGGTGAGCCAGTCGAACAGCGGCCCAGGCTGGTCGTCGCTGTCGGCGATGAAGCCGTCCGTCGACACCGAGGCGTACATGACCACCGAGCCCACGTGGTGCTCCTCTCCGTCTGAGTGCCCCCAGTATGCCAACGGGCGGCCGCAGTGCGCGACCGCCCGTCTGGCAGTTCCGGATGCGGTGTGCCGCCTAGATGACGCCCATCGCGATCATCGCGTCCGCGACACGGGTGAACCCGGCGATGTTCGCGCCGAGGACGTAGTCGCCCGGGGCGCCGTACTCGTCGGCGGTCTCCGCGCAGCGGTCGTGGATGCCGACCATGATCTCGGCCAGGCGGCTCTCGGCGTAGTCGAAGCTCCACGCATCCCGGGAGGCGTTCTGCTGCATCTCGAGCGCCGAGGTGGCCACGCCGCCCGCGTTCGCCGCCTTGCCGGGCGCGAACAGCACGCCGGCCGCGGTGAGGACCTTGACCGCCTCCGGGGTACACGGCATGTTGGCACCCTCGACGACGGCGGCGACACCGTTGCTCGCGAGCGTCCTCGCGGCATCGCCGCCGAGTTCGTTCTGGGTGGCGCAGGGGATGGCGACGTCGATCGTGGTCTCGGCGGCGAGCGCCCAGATGTCGCCGCCCGCACGGTAGTCGGACGCGGTGCCGCGCGCGTCGGCGTAGTCGCTCAGTCGTCCGCGGCGCTGCTCCTTGATCTCGCGCAGGAGGTCGAGGTCGAGGCCGTCGCGGTCGTAGACGACGCCGGAAGAGTCCGAGCAGGCGACGACGGTTCCGCCGAGCTGCTGCACCTTCTGGATGGCGTAGATCGCGACGTTGCCCGATCCGGAGACGAGCACGCGGGCGCCGTCGAACGAACGGCCGCGGGTGGACAGCATCCGGTCGGCGAACACGACGGCGCCGAAGCCGGTGGCCTCCGTGCGGACGAGCGAGCCGCCCCAGCCGATGCCCTTGCCGGTGAGGACGCCGGACTCGTAGCGGTTGGTGATGCGCTTGTACTGGCCGAACAGGTAGCCGATCTCGCGACCGCCGACGCCGATGTCTCCGGCGGGCACATCCGTGTACTCGCCGAGGTGGCGGTACAGCTCCGTCATGAACGACTGGCAGAACCGCATCACCTCGGCATCCGACTTGCCCTTGGGGTCGAAGTCGCTGCCGCCCTTGCCTCCGCCGATCGGCAGGCCGGTGAGGGCGTTCTTGAAGATCTGCTCGAAGCCGAGGAACTTAACCGTGCCCAGCGTGACGGTCGGATGGAACCGCAGGCCGCCCTTGAACGGGCCGAGTGCCGAGTTGAACTCGACGCGGAAACCGCGGTTGATCTGCACGCGCCCGGCGTCGTCCGTCCACGGCACGCGGAAGATGATCTGGCGCTCCGGCTCGCAGAGCCGTTCGAGCACGGCGGCCTCGGCGTAGCGGGGGTTCCTGGCGATCACCGGGCCGAGAGAGTCGAAGACCTCCCTCGCCGCCTGATGGAATTCTGGTTCGCCGGCGTTCCGCCTGAGGACGTCGTCGAGGAGGGTTGTGAGGTCAGTAGTCACTCGCGGCCTTTCGATGGTGCACAAGATTTCTGAGTCTACTCTCAGAAACCTGACCCTCTCCGCTGTGTGACGGCGGCCGGTGCGCGGCTGGCTCGGGCCCGGTTCGCACCCGGTTCGCCGGGGTGAGGTGAGCCTGTGCATGCTGGCACAGCGGGCTCCGACTTCCTAGGCTGAGCGCATGACCGAGCGACAGGTGGACGGGCAGCACGCCGACGAACCGCACAGGGAGGGTCTGGCGCAGCGTCTCAACTGGCTGCGCGCCGGAGTGCTCGGCGCGAACGACGGCATCGTCTCCGTCGCCGCCGTGGTGGTCGGCGTCGCCGGTGCGACGAGGGACATCGCCCCGATCCTCACGGCCGGTGTCGCCGCTCTCGTCGGCGGCGCGATCTCGATGGCGCTCGGCGAGTACGTCTCGGTGAGCAGCCAGCGCGACAGCGAGCACGCCCTCATCGCGAAGGAGCGCAGAGAGCTCGCCGAGATGCCGGAACAGGAGCTCGCGGAGCTGACCGGGCTCTACGAGGCCAAAGGCCTGAAGCCGGAGACGGCGCGGCAGGTCGCCATCGAGCTGACAGAGCACGACGTGCTCGCCGCCCACCTGTCGGCCGAGCTCGGGATCGACCAGGACGACGTGGTGAGCCCGTGGCACGCCGCGCTCGCCTCCGCCGTGGCGTTCACGATCGGCGGCCTGTTGCCGCTGCTGACCATCCTGCTGCTGCCGGAGGCGGTGCGCATCCCGGTCACGTTCGTGGTGGTGCTGGTGTCGCTCGCGATCACCGGATACGTCGCCGCGTACATCGGAGGCAGCCCGCGCGGGAAGGCGACGCTGCGGGTGGTGATCGGCGGTGCGCTGGCCCTGATCGTGACGTTCGCGATCGGCGCGCTGCTCGGCACGAGCGGAGTGGTGTGATGGCGGAAGGAGAGACCGTGGCCGGCTTGAAGGACAAGAGGGACATCGTCGCCAACTGGCTGCCCCGCTACACCGGGACCGCCCTGGAGGACTTCGGCGACCACATCCTGCTCACCAACTTCGGCGACTACGTGCAGCGCTTCGCGGAATGGTACGGAGCAGAGGTGCGCGGCGCCGACCGGCCGATGCCGAACGCCACCGCCGACGGCATCACGATCATCAACTTCGGGATGGGCAGCCCCAACGCCGCGACGGTGATGGACCTGCTGAGCGCGGTGCAGCCGAAAGCGGCCCTGTTCCTCGGCAAGTGCGGGGGAGTGAAACGCAAGAACCAGCTCGGCGACCTCGTCCTCCCCATCGCGGCGATCCGCGGGGAGGGCACGTCGAACGACTACCTCCCGCCGGAGGTGCCCGCACTTCCCGCCTTCCAGCTGCAGCGCGGCGTCTCCACCACGATCCGCGACTTCGGCCACGACTACTGGACGGGCACGGTCTACACGACGAACCGCCGCGTCTGGGAGCACGACGAGAAGTTCAAGGCGAGGCTGCGCGAGACCCGCGTGATGGCGGTGGACATGGAGACGGCGACGATCTTCGCCGCCGGCTTCGCCAACCGCATCCCGTGCGGCGCACTGCTGCTGGTCTCCGACCAGCCGATGATCCCGGAAGGCGTGAAGACCGCCGAGAGCGACCGCGGGGTCACCGGGATGTTCGTGGAGCGGCACATCCGGATCGGCGTCGAGGCGCTGCGGCTGGTGCGGCGCAACGGTCGCAGCGTGCGCCACCTGCGGTTCGAGGACGAGTAGTGGAGGCGGGACGGGCGGGGCCGCGCGGGTCAGGGCGCCGTGAGCAGGTCGCGCAAGCGAGTCCTGACCGGATGCGCGACACCGAGCGTGTCGAAGATCTCCGCGGCACGCTCTGCCGTCTCGCGCACCGTTGGGGTGGCGGTGGTGAGCCAGTCGTCCACCTCTGCGGCAGTCCACGCCGCCTGGCGGTCGGTGGTCGGCGCGTGGGATGCGCTTCCTGCCATCGCCCGGACGGAGCGGGCGTAGTCGTCGGCGACGACGTCCGGTGGCACCCCGGCGTTGCCGAGCAGGAGGGCGCTGATCATGCCGGTGCGGTCCCGTCCTGCGCTGCAGTGCACGAGCATCCCGGGCCGGGCGGCGGCGATGGTTTCCAAGGTGGTGCGGACGAGGTGGGGCTGGAGGCGCCAGTTGTGCTGCCAGTATTCGGGTGAGTCGAGGATCGGGAAGCAGACCCGTTGGAACTCGGGGTCGGATTGGTCCTCCGTCGGCGCGGAGATGACGTTTGTGCCGGTGAGCGCCCCAGACGACACCGCCGGATCGCCGTCGCGGAGGCCGACCTCGTGCGCGCAGCGCAGGTCGACCACGGTGCGGAGGCCCCAGGTGTTCGCTGCCGCCCAGCCGCTGTCGGTGAGCAGTTCGCGCCGGGGGCCGCGGGCGATCCGGCCGAAGACAGTGGCGCCGGTGGGGGAGAGCGGCGTGGGAAGACCGCCGAGGTCGCGGGCGTTGGGGTAGCCGTCCCAGGCGAGGTCGCGCATCCATTCACGATGTGGCGTTGAGGAGGAGAAGTCGCGCGACACGCCGCCAGATGCTCCGTTCGAGCGGAGTTTCGGGCCTGGGCGGCCGGGTTATCCGGCGGAGCGGAGTGCGGCGGCGCGGCGGACCGGGCGCCCCTACCGGAAGTCGCGCGACACCGTGCGCATCCCGGCGTCGAGCGGCTCCAGGCGGTCGGCGATCACGTTGACGACGCCCTCCTCGCTGCGTTCCAGCATGCCCCGGATGATCATGGCCGGGGCCTCGCGGGCGACACGGCGGTAGCGGTTCCAGACGCCGACGGGGCAGATCACGTTGATCAGGCCGGTCTCGTCTTCCAGGTTGAGGAAGGTGACCCCGGCCGCCGTCGCCGGACGCTGCCGGTGGGTGACCACGCCGCCGACCTCGATGCGTCTGCCGGACTCCGCCGTGGCGAGGCCGTCGGCCGAGTAGACGCCGCGGGCGCGCAGGTGCGGGCGGAGGAAGCCGATCGGGTGGTCGTCGGTGGAGATGCCGGTGGCCCACAGGTCGCTCGCCAGCTGTTCGGCCGGGCTCAGCATCGGCAGCAGGGGAGGCTGCACGGAGATCGAGGTGCCCGCCAGGTACTCCGGCTTCTCCTGGGCGGCGTTCCCCGCCTCCCAGATCGCCTGGCGGCGGCTCAGCCCGAAGCTCTCGAACGCCCCGGCAGCGGCGAGCGCCTCCAGCTGGGCCACGTTCAGTCCGACGCGCCGAGCCAGGTCGCCGAGGCTCAGGTAGCGGCCACCGGATGCGCGTTCGGCGACGATGCGCTCCGCCAGCTTCTCGCCGATGGTCGTCACCCCCGCGAGTCCCAGCCGCACCACATGGCCGGCGTCCCTGCGGTGCAGCGTGTGGTCGAGCGGCACGCTGCGGTCGAACGGGGCGATCTCCGGCTGGTCGTGGTCCAGGCACGGGTCGGTCCCCGTCGGGCCGGCGGCGGCCGCATCCATCGGTTCGAGCACGGGGAACACCATCGAGCGTTCGATGTCCGGCCGCTCGACCACCACGCCGTGCCTGCGCGCGTCGGCGGTGAGGGTGCGCGGCGAGTAGAACCCCATCGGCTGCGCCCGCAGCAGGGCGGCGAGGAACGCGCCGGGGTAGTGCAGTTTCAGCCACGAGCTCACGTAGACCAGCAGCGCGAAACTGATCGCGTGGCTCTCCGCGAAGCCGAAGTTCGCGAACGCCTCGATCTTGGCGTAGATGGCGTCTGCGTCGTCGCCGACGATGCCGTTGCCCGCCATCCCCGCATACAGTTTGTCGCGCAGCGAGCCGATCTTCTCCTGCCCGCGCTTCGACCCCATCGCCCTCCGCAGCAGGTCGGCGTCCTCCGCCGTGCAGTCGCCGACCGCGACCGCCATCTGCATCAGCTGCTCCTGGAACAGCGGCACCCCCATCGTGCGTTCCAGCACCGGCACCAGCGCCGGATGCAGATAGGTCACCTCCTCCTGGCCGAGCTTCCTGCGGATGTACGGGTGCACGGCGCCGCCCTGGATGGGGCCGGGCCGGATGAGCGCGATCTCGATCACCAGGTCGTAGAACGCGCGCGGCTGCAGGCGGGGCAGCGTGCCGATCTGCGCCCTGCTCTCCACCTGGAACACGCCGATCGAGTCCGCGCGGCAGAGCATGTCGTACACCCCCTGCTCCTCCTTCGGAATGCTGTCGAGCGTCCACTGCTCGCCGAGCGACTGCGCGATGGTCGTCATGGCGTAGTCGATGGCGCTCAGCATCCCGAGGCCGAGCAGGTCGAACTTGACCAGGCCCATCCAGGCGCAGTCGTCTTTGTCCCACTGCAGCACGGTGCGGTTCTCCATGCGGGCGTGCTCGATCGGGCAGACCTCGCCGACCGGGCGGTCGGTGAGCACCATGCCGCCGGAGTGGATGCCGAGGTGCCTCGGGAACTTGAGCACCTGGCTGGCCAGGCCGACCACCGCATCCGGGATGTCGTGGTCGGCCGTCGGCTGGATGGAGCCCCACGAGTCGATCTGCTTCGACCAGCCGTCCTGCTGCCCGGTGGAGTATCCGAGCGCCTTCGCCATGTCGCGCACCGCGTTCTTCGGCCGGTAGGTGATGACGTTCGCCACCTGCGCCGCGTTGTGCCTGCCGTATTTGCGGTAGACGTACTGGATGACCTCCTCGCGCCGGTCGGAGTCGAAGTCGACGTCGATGTCCGGTTCCTCCTCGCGCATGCTCGACAGGAAGCGCTCGAACGGCAGCGCGTACTTGATCGAGTCGACGGCGGTGATCCCGAGCAGGTAGCAGACGGCGGAGTTGGCGGCGGAGCCCCGGCCCTGGCAGAGGATGCCCTGGCTGCGGGCGAACCGCACGATGTCGTAGACGATGAGGAAGTAGCCGGGGAAGTCTTTGGCCTCGATCACGTCCAGCTCCCTGGCGATGCGCTCCCGCTTGGCCTGATTGGTGGCGATGTCCGGGTAGCGCTCCTCCGCGCCGCGCCAGGTGAGCTCGCGCAGCCAGCTCATCGGGGTGTGGCCGTCCGGCACCTCCTGCTTCGGCAGCTTCGGGCGGGCGCTGCGCAGCCGGAACTCGAGATCGTCCGCGACCTCCACCGTGCGCTCGACGGCGCCGGGGTAGCGGGCGAACCGCGTCGCCATCTCGCGGCCGGAGCGCAGATGCGCCGCGTCGGAGGCGGGCAGCCAGCCGTCCATCTCGTCCAGGCTGCGGCGGGCGCGCACGGCGGACAGCGCGGAGGCCAGCGGGTATTGGGCGGGGGAGGCGTAGTGCACGTTGTTGGTGGCGACCACGGGCATCCCGAGCCGGGCGGCGATGCGGGCGAGCACGTCGTTGTCCGTGGTGTCGCGCGGGTTGCCGTGGTCGATCAGCTCGACCAGGACGTTGTCGCGGCCGAACAGCTCGCCGAGCCGCGCCACCTCCCGCTCGGCGGCCCGTTCGCCGTCGGAGGCGAGGGCGAGGCGCACGTCTCCTTTGCGGCAGCCGGTGAGCACCATCCACTCTCCGGATGCGCGCCGCGCCAGCTCAGCGACGTCGTAGACCGGCCGCCCCTTCTCCTCGCCGGCGAGCTGGCCGTCGGTGATCGCCGCCGCCAGCCGGTGGTAGCCCTCCTGCTTCTTGGCGAGCACGACGAGGTGGCTGCCCTCCGGATCGGCCTCTCCGTTCTGCGGGCGGCTGAGCTCCAGCGACAGCTCGGCGCCGAACACGGTCTTGACCCGCTCGTACGCCTCGGCGGCCTCCGCCAGGTGGACGACCCCGTACAGGCCGTCGTGGTCGGTGACGGCGAGGCCGTGCAGCCGCAGCCTGGTCGCCTCCTCCAGCAGTTCCTCCGGCGAGCTCGCACCGTCGAGGAAGCTGAAGTTGGTGTGCGCGTGCAGCTCGGCGTACGGCACGTGGCCGTCCGGCTCCTCCTCCTGCACGATCGGGGCCGGGGTGTACGCCGGTCGTTTCCTGGACGACGGCCGCTCGTCGGCCTGCTCGCTCGTGCGCCGGCCGGAGAGCCTCCGCTCGAACTCCGACCACGGGATCGGCGGGTTGTTCCAGCCCATCAGCGTTCTCCGCCCGGGTCAGTCTTACCCGGCAGGTCAGCCATCCCGCCCGGGTCAGCCATGCGCGGCAGGTCAGTCATGCGCGGCAGGTCAGTCATACCGCGCCTCCGCCTGCCACGCGCCGTCCGCGAGCACCAGCAGCCACGCGTTCCCGTCCGCGTCGACCACCTGGAAGCGATGCGCCGTGCGCGAGGCGGCAGCATCCCACCAGCGTTCCCGCACCGGCCACGGGCCCGCCCAGGAGTCGACGGGGCGCGCATCCCGTGCCGTGCCCGTCGATGAGAACCGGGCGATCGGCTCCGTGACGACGCCGCGTCCCGTCACCCCGACCTGCTCGCCGTCCGCACCGAGCACCACCACGGGTCGCGGCGCCTCGAACACGGTCGACGGCGCCGGGGCGGGCAGGCTGCCCGGCCACGGCTGGTCGGCGCGCGCCACCCCGACGGCGCGGTCGCCCCACGGCACCAGCACCTGCCGCTCCGCGAGCCCACGCCCGCCGCCGATGGTCGCCGTGAGCACCGCGTCGTGGCCCAGGATGCTCTGCACCCGCGACAGCCCGTGATGGATACGCTCGTCCGCGCCCCCGCCCCACAGCCCCTCCTCGTGGTGGCCGATGTCGTCGACGGCCTCCGGCTCCACCAGCACCCGCGCGATCGGGGAGCCGAGCCCGCTCTCGATGCTGCCGGAGCCCTGCAGCTGCCAGCGCACCCTGTCGACCACGTCGGCCGCCGAGAACAGCCGGGGGTGCAGCCAGCTGCGCTCGCTCACCCGGCCGGACTCGTCCGTCACCTCGATGCGCAGCGCCGTGCACACCAGCCCCGCCTTGGTGAGACCGCCGATGAACGCCTCCGCCGTGCCCCGGAACGCGAACGTCACCTGGTCCACCCTGTCGAGCGGCGGCTCGAACTCGATCGCGCGTTCCAGCTGCTTCGGCGGCGTGCGCGGCACCACCGCCGTGCTGTCGAGCCCGCTCGCGATGGTGTGGCACCAGGCGCCGCGCTCCCCGAACCGTTCCCGCACATCCGTCGCCCCGAGCGCGGCCAGGTGGCCGAGGGTGTGGATGCCCAGCCTGCGGAACAACGGGGTCAGCTCGTCCTGCCCGAGCTGCGCGATGGGCAGAGGGGAGAGGAACGCGGGGGAGTCGCCGGGCGGGATGACCCTGATGCGCTCTGCACCGGTCGTGCGGGCCGCCTGCTCGGCGGCGAACGGACCGTCTGCGATGCCGATGCGCGCGTCCGGGATGCCGAGCCCTTCGAGGCAGCGCAACAGTTCGGCGGCGGCCTGCTCCTCTCCTCCGTAGTAGCGGGCTGGGCCACGGGCGCGCAGCACGCAGGTGCCGGGACGGATGGGCTGGACGCCGGGGGTGATCTCCTCGATCGCGGCGAGCACGGGGTCGAAGGCCCGCGCATCCAGGACGGGATCGTACGGCAGCACCTGCAACTGGGTGCAGCGCGCCTGGGCCTCCCGGATGCGCAGGCCGCGCGTGACGCCCTCCGCGCGCGCTGCGGCGGAGCAGGCGAACACGAGGTTGCGGTCGAGGAGCGCCAGCGGGGTGTCCTGCGGCAGATCGCCGGCCTGCAGGGCGGCGATCACCGGCCAGTCCGGGCACCACAGCACGATCGCGCGGGTGACGGCCGGCATCTCAGCTCACCGCTTCCAGGCGCGTGGTGCCGGACGCCGAGCGGAAGCTCTCGTCGAGCGCCGGCAGCCAGAGCTCCGCGCGGCGGCGCTGGCCGGAGCCGCCGCGCGGAGCGGATTCGACGGTCACGCGGCGGGAGGAGAGGTAGCCCGTGCCGCCCCCGAGGCCGTCCCAGCCGCTGCGGGAGACCGTGAGCGTCGCCTCGACCTGCGGCCAGTCTCCCACCACGATCAGGGTGGCCTCCCGCTGCCGCAGCCGGGCGGTGAGCCTGGCGATGTCGCCGTCGCGCGCCCGGCTGGTGGGGGCGACGACCACGACGCTCAGCACATCCACGACGGCGGCGGTGACGGTCAGCCACTGCTCGCCGGGGTGCGGGACGAGCACGAGCCGGTCGAGGTCGATCCCGAACCGGCCTGCCGCCTCCGCCCCGAAGTCCGGCATCCCGACCACGCCGCACCACGCACCGGATGCGCTCGGGCCGGCGAGCATCGCCATCACGAGCGTCGTCGACCCGCGCACCGCGTACGCGGCACCGGCCTTCAGCGCACCGCCCGGCAGCAGGGGAGAGAGCGCCGGGTGCGTCTCCAGCCGCCTGCTCTCCAGCGTGGTGGCCTGCATCTGCCGGATGCGCGACTGCAGCTCGTGCACCTGCGCGCGGTCGACGACCGGCTCGGTGACGGTGGCTGCTGAAGAATGCATGCCTCTATTTTCGAACATATGTTCGACGATGGCAAATGCATTTTCGGGCCGCGCCGGGCACGTCACATCCCGCGCCGCGCACTCCGCTCCGGCGGAGAACCGGCCGCTTTCACGTCGTTTCTCCGCTCCAGCGGAGTGCCGGACGGCGTGTCGAGGGAAATCTCCTGCGCAACGGATGCAGAGCCGCGGCGCGCGCAACACCGGATGCGCGTGGCGACACGCCGCGCATCCATCCGCTCAAGCGGAGATGGGGCCGGGATGCGGCGGAAACTCCGTACAAGCGGAGACGGGGCTGGAAAGCGGGCGGCGCTGGGCAAACGAAAACGGGGCCGCGCCGAAGCGCGACCCCGTTCGAAGCTCAGGTCAGAGCGGGCGGATGTTCTCCGCCTGCAGGCCCTTGGGGCCCTGCGTCACCTCGAACTCGACCTTCTGGTTCTCCTCGAGCGAGCGGTAGCCGCTCGAAGCGATCGCCGAGTAGTGGGCGAACACATCAGCGCCGCCGTCGTCGGGAGCGATGAAGCCGAAGCCCTTTTCAGCGTTGAACCATTTGACCGTACCAGTAGCCATATCTCCTCCAGGAGCGATATTCCTCGACCCCGACTGTCGGGGCCTCGTCGCGTGTTCTCCTGCTCCTGTAAAGCTGGCAACGCT
This sequence comes from Leifsonia sp. NCR5, assembly GCF_002105485.1. NCBI lineage: Bacteria > Bacillati > Actinomycetota > Actinomycetes > Micrococcales > Microbacteriaceae > Leifsonia > Leifsonia sp. NCR5. The sequence goes on along the minus strand of NZ_NCSR01000020.1, from coordinate 36,422 downwards.
CCGGGTTTGGGACGCACCTATCCAACACATGCAAAACACACGACTGGCCTTAGCCTAGCCGCCAACCGCGAAAAACACACCAGTGACGCAGAATCCGACCGTCGCGGTTCGTCACGGTTCGGTGACGAAGTCGATCAGGTGCTCCACCCTGCCGAGCAGTTCCGGCTCGAGATCGGTGAAGTTCCGGACGCTGCCCAGGATGCGTTTCCAGGCGCGGGCGGTGTCCGCCTGGGTCTCGTGGGGGAGTCCGAGGGCGGCACAGATCCCCTTCTTCCACTCGATCGAGCGCGGGATGCTCGGCCAGGCGTCCAGCCCGACGCGCGCCGGTTTCACGGCCTGCCAGATGTCGATGTACGGGTGCCCGACCACGAGCACGTGCTCTCCGTACGGCCCGCGCTTCACCGCGTCGGCGATCCTGCTCTCCTTGGAGCCGGGCACGAGGTGGTCGACGAGCACGCCGATGCGGCGGGACCGGTCCGGCGCGAACTCGCGCACGATCGCATCCAGGTCGTCGACGCCCTCCAGGTATTCGACGACGACGCCCTCCACGCGCAGATCGTCTCCCCAGACCTTCTCCACCAGCTCGGCGTCGTGCCGGCCTTCGACGAAGATGCGGCTGGCGCGGGCGACCCTGGCCTTCTGGTCGGCGACGGCGAACGATCCGGATGCGGTCCTCGCCCGTGCCCCTCCGCCCTTCGCGGCGTGCACCAGCGTGACGGGCGACCCGTCGATCAGGAACGATCCGCTGAACGGGAAGACGCGCTTCTTGCCGAAGTAGTCCTCCAGCTCGACGGTCTGCCCTTCGATGCGGGTGACGGCGCCGCAGAAGCCGCTCGCGGCATCCTCGATGACGAGGTCGCGCACCGCCTCGACCTCGGGCACGGCCACGCGGCCCGCGTTCTTCCAGTCGGTCGCCAGCACATCGGCTCCGTAGCGGTCGTCGTTCACCCGGAGAGACTAGAGGGTGCGGGGGAGGTGGAGGGGGAGCCACGCCATCAGTCGAAGATCCTCACGAGGTGCCAGCTGCGGCTGGTGTTGTCGTGCCGCACGTCGAATACGTGCGCGCATCCCGTGTCGTCCGTGGCCTGGAAGCGCCAGCCGCCGATCTCCCTCGGCAGGCTGCCGACGCCGTAGCGGTGCTCCCCGAACGGCCGCCACCAGGCGCAGACCTCCGCCCACACCGTCGGCGTGTCTGTCACGCGGTATCTGGTCGCCCGCCACACCAGCCTGGTCGGGATGCCGTCGTCCGTCGTCCACACCGCGACGGACTCTCCGATGTCGGTCATGCCTCTCACCTCGCTCGTTCGAACGTTTGTTCGATTAACGAGTGTAAAGCCATCGACCGACGAATGCACCTGCGCCATACTGTGTGCATGACCGACCTGACCGATCCTTCCGGCGCGGCCCTGCGACTCAGCAACGACGAGCGGGAGCGCGCCGTCGCTGCGCTCCAGACCCACGCGGCGCAGGGGCGCCTGACCGACGCCGAGGTGCAGACCCGGGTGCAGTCCGCCCGCTCCGCCGTGACGCGCGGCGACCTCGCCCCGCTGTTCGCCGACCTCCCAGGGCGCGTCGACCTCGACGGCACGGGCGCCGCGGCAGGCGCCGCCTATCAGGCACCCGACTACGCCGCGCCGTCGCCCGCCGACCCGTACGAGCAGCGCTCCGGACGCACCGGGGACCGCCGCTGGGGTCTCGCGATCGTGTCCATCGCGCCGTTCGTGGCGCTCATCCTGTTCTTCGTGACGAGCTCGGTGTGGGGATACGCGTACAGCTGGCTCTGGTTCCTGCTGGTCCCCATCGCCGGAGCGATCGTCTACGGCGGGGACGGCGGCAGAGGCCGCGACCGCCGCTAGCCGACCGTCGCGCCGAACAGCAGTCCGAGCAGGTACGTCGCCGCGGCGGCCCCGTACCCGATCGCCAGCTGGCGCAGCGCGCGCTTGAGCGGCGACGCCCCGGACAGCAGCCCGACGATGGCGCCCGTCCCGAGCAGCACGATCCCGACCAGCAGCGCGGCCACGAGCACCGCCGTCGTGCCCTGCAGCCCGAAGAGGTACGGCAGGATCGGGATGAGCGCTCCGGATGCGAAGAAGCAGAAGCTCGAGAGCGCAGCGTTCCAGCCCGTGCCGACCGACTCGTGCTCGTCGATCACCTCGCCCGTCACCGCCTGCACCGGGGCCGTCTCCACGGCTCGCGCATTCAGGCCGGCGAGCACCTCGGCGGCGTGCGCCTTCGCCTCGTCCGGCGCCATCCCGCGCGCACGGTAGACGAGCGTGAGCTCGTTGGCGTCGACGTCGAGGTCGGGGAGGGCAGATCGCGTCTCCGGGTTGGGGCTGGACGCTTCGAGCAGTTCTCGCTGCGACCGGACGGAGACGTATTCGCCTGCGCCCATCGACAGCGCGCCGGCGAGGAGGCCGGAGATGCCGGTGAGCAGCACCACGTGGGTCGCGACGCCGCTCGCGCTGATGCCGAGCACGAGCGCGAGGTTGCTGACGAGCCCGTCGTTCGCGCCGAACACGGCGGCGCGGAAGGTGCCGGAGAGCCGCTGCCGTCCGCGGGCGGCGAGCGCGCGGACGACCTCTTCGTGGATCTGCTCGTCCGCGGCCATCTGCGGCGTCGCATCCACGTCGTCGCTGTAGGGGGAGCGGGCCTCGGCGCGCTGCGCGAGCGCGAGCACGAAGACCGAGCCGAACCGTCGGGCGAGGAGGCCGAGGAGCCGCGTGCGGATGTCGCCGCGCAGCGGTCGGCCGACGTCGTCGCCGAGCAGGGTGAGCCAGTGCTGCTCGTGCCTGCCCTCCGCCTCGGCGAGCGCGAGCAGGATCTCGCGCTCCTCGCCGGTGCGGCGTCCGGCGAGGTCGCGGTAGACCGCGGCCTCCGCCCGTTCGTCGGCGAGGTAGCGGCGCCAGCGGCGGATGTCCGCTGGACTCGGGTTGCGCTCGGCTGCGGTCGTCATAACGGTTGGAAAGTCTAGGCGATGGATGCGCCGCTGAACCGTTCGCCCCACACCCTCGCCAGCTCGACCACCTCGGGCGGCGAGAGAACCTGGAACGGCGCATCCGCGGCGGCCAGCCCGAAGAGTGCCCACTCCGCACTGTCCGCAGACAGGTGCACGCGGGTGGTCTCGGCATCCACGGCCTCGGCCGTCGCCCACCGGCCGATCGCGCTCTCGACGTGCGCGACGGGCGCGTGCACGATCGCGTCGACCGCGAGCGTCTCCGTCGCGGCGCCGAGGGATGCGGAGACATAGCTGGCCGCGTCGTCGGCCGGCAGGGCACGCGGCCGGAACCGTTGCCCGGTCGTCCGCGGCTCGGCGAGCCTGTCGAGGCGGAAGCTGCGCCAGTCGAACCTGCCGAGGTCGTACGCCACCAGATACCAGCGCCGCTCCACAGATACCAGCCGGTGCGGCTCGACGTGCCGGTCGCTGCGCTCCCCGTCGCGGCTGACGTACACGAAGTGGATGCGCTCCTCGTCCCTGCAGGCCTGCGCCACCACCGTGAGCACGCCAGCGTCCACGCTCGGTCCCTGCCGCATGGCGCCGGCGACGGTGGCGGAACGGAGCGCATCCACCCGGCTGCGCAGCCGGGACGGCATCACCTGCACCACCTTGGCGAGGGCACGAACAGAGGCGTCCTCGATCCCGGCGATGCCGGACTGCGCTGCCGTCCGCAGACCGACGGCGAGCGCGACGGCCTCCTCGTCGTCGACCACGAGCGGGGGAAGGGAGGCGCCGGCCGCCAGCTGGTATCCGCCGTCGACGCCGCGGCTCGCATCCACCGGGTATCCGAGGTCGCGCAGCCGGTCGATGTCGCGGCGCAGGGTGCGCGGAGACACCTCCAGGCGTGCCGCGAGTTCCGGGCCCGGCCAGTAGCGGTGGGTCTGCAGCAGGGAGAGCAGTTGGAGGGTGCGCGATCCCGTGGTGTTCACCCTGTCATCATCCCGCCGATTGCGGACGAAGGGTGTCCGCAATCGCTCAGTGCGGGACGAGCGGCGTCGCCCCCGGTCGGGACAGGGTGAGGATCGCCTCTGCGACGTGCGGGTCCGCCTCCAGCGCCCCGCCGATGGCGACGAGGTCGGCGGCCACGTCCGACTCGCGATCGTTCCCGACCAGATCGACGGCGGCGACAACGTAGATGCGCTCCGGCCCCACGTACTCCAGGTGCAGGTACGTCACCGTCTCCACCTCGGGATGCGCGAGCAGGGCGGCGAGCACGGCCTGCGTCGCCTGGTCGGAGCCCTGCTCGCCGAGCAGGAAGCGCCGGTTCCTGTCGATCAGCACGAGCGCGACGACGGCGAGCAGCACGCCGACCAGGATGGAGCCCATCGCGTCGTACACGGCGTTCCCGGTCAGCTCGTGCAGCAGCAGGCCGAGGAAGGCGATCAGCAGACCGATCAGCGCGGCGGCGTCCTCGAAGAACACCGCGCGCAGCGTCGGGTTCGACGTGCGGAACACGTGCGAGAGCGTCCCGATGCTCCGCTCGTCCGCGCCCCGGCGCGCCTGCCGGTACGACTGCACGAACGAGAACCCCTCGAACACGAACGAGACAGCCAGCACGACATACGCGACGGCGTAGTCCGCGCCGCGGTCGGTCGCGCCCAGCTCCGAGACGCCGTGCGTGATCGACACCACGGCGCCCGCCGTGAACAGTCCGACCGCCGCGAACAGCGACCACACATATGCCTCGCGTCCGTACCCACCCGGATGCGCCGAGTCGCGCGGCCGGGACGCCGAGCGCTCCGCCTGCAGCAGGAACACCTCATTGCCTGCGTCCGCCCAGGAGTGCGCGGCCTCGGCGACCATCGAGGCCGATCCGGTGAGCACCGCCGCGATGGTCTTCGCGACGGCGACGACGACGTTCGCGCCGAACGCGATGACGACCGTGAGGAGGCTCGATGAGGAGGGGGAGTCCGGCATAGCGGCAACAGTAATCCGCACGGCGGCCGTTCTGCCCCGTGAAATGACGAAAACCCCGGTCTTTCGACCGGGGTTTCCCTGTGTGTCCGAGGGGGGACTTGAACCCCCACGCCCTATACGGGCACTAGCACCTCAAGCTAGCGCGTCTGCCATTTCCGCCACCCGGACAGGTGTTTCATTCCAGCGACCGAACCGGCCGCCGAAGAAAGACATTAGCACGTCTGCGAGCACATGCTCGACCTGGCCGAGCATCCCGGGCGTGGCGTCGCGCTCCGCGTTGGCGACGGCAGGAAGCGCCGGTAGCGTTGGGCGTATGACGGATGCCCTGAGCGACGAGCAGCTGGACGAGACGGCGATCATCGCGCGCGATCTGATCCGCTTCGACACCACCAACTACGGTGAGGGGACGTCGAACGGCGAGACGGATGCCGCGGAGTACGTGGAGGCCCGCCTCCGCGGGATGGGCCTGGAGCCGCAGCTGTTCGACTCCGACCCCGGCCGCACCAGCGTCGTCGCACGCGTACCCGGCCGCAACGCAGCGAAGCCGGCGCTCGTCGTGCACGGACACCTCGACGTCGTGCCTGCCGACCTGCGCAACTGGTCGGTCGACCCGTTCGGCGGCGTCATCAAGGACGGCCTGCTCTGGGGTCGCGGCGCCGTCGACATGAAGAACATGGATGCGATGATCCTCACCGCCGTCGGCGACCTGCTGGCAGCGGGGGAGCAGCCGGAGCGCGACCTCGTCGTGGCCTTCTTCGCCGACGAGGAGGACGGAGGGCGACGCGGCTCGCACTTCCTCGTCGACAACCACCCCGAGCTCTTCGCCGGAGCGACCGAGGCCATCAGCGAGGTCGGCGGATACTCGATCGACCTCGACGGCCAGCGCGCATACCTGATGCAGACGGGGGAGAAGTCGCTCGTCTGGATCAAGCTGATCGCCCGCGGCCGCGCATCCCACGGCTCCCGCCTGGTGCGCGACAATGCGATCACCAGGCTCGCGGAGGCCGTGGTCGCCATCGGCCGCCGCGAGTGGCCCATCCAGCTCACCGACACCACCACGCAGCTGCTGGCCGAGGTCTCGCGCATCCTGGACATCGACCCGGAGCAGGTCGGGCCGGACGAGGTCGTGCTGCGCACGGGCACCGCCGCCGGGTTCATCCTGGCGACCCTCCGCACCACCACGAACCCGACGCTCCTCGACGCCGGATACAAGCACAACGTCATCCCGGACACGGCAGAGGCGCTCATCGACATCCGCACGCTGCCCGGCGAGGAGGACGCCGTGCTCGCGCAGGTGCAGGAGATCGTCGGCGACGACATCGAGATCAGGATCATGCACCGCGACGTCGGCCTGGAGGCCGCGTTCGGCGGACCGCTGATCGACGCGATCGTCTCCACCATCGGCGAGCACGACCCCGGCGCGCCCGTGCTGCCGTACCTGCTCTCCGGCGGAACGGACAACAAGGCGCTGAGCAAGCTCGGGATCACCGGATACGGCTTCGCACCGCTGCAGCTGCCGAAGGAGCTCGACTTCCCCGGGATGTTCCACGGCGTCGACGAGCGCGTCCCCCTCGACGCGCTAGTGTTTGGCAGGTCCGTGCTGCGCGACCTCCTCCGCAGCTACTGACCGTTCCCCGCCTCACGTCAGCACCGAAAGCACCGCATGGAATTCATCAACGCCCTCATCCTGGGTCTCGTCCAGGGGCTCACCGAGTTCCTCCCGATCTCGTCGAGCGCGCACATCCGGATCGTCGGTGAACTGCTCGGCACGGGCGGCGACCCCGGCGCCCGGTTCACCGCGATCATCCAGCTGGGCACAGAGGCGGCGGTGCTGCTGTACTTCTGGAAGGACATCGTCCGGATCATCGGGCAGTGGTTCCGTTCGCTGTTCGGCAAGGTTCCGCGCAACGACCCGGATGCGCGGATGGGCTGGCTGGTCATCCTCGGCAGCGTGCCGATCGTCGTGCTCGGCCTGTTCTTCCAGGACGCGATCGAGACCACGTTCCGCTCGCTCTGGATCGTGGCCGTCACGCTGATCGTGTTCGGCATCCTGCTCGGGATCGCGGACTACGTCGGCAGCAAGACCAGGCGGCTCAAGGAGCTCACCTGGGGTCACGGCATCATCTTCGGCCTCGCCCAGGCGCTCGCGCTCATCCCGGGCGTCTCCCGCTCCGGCGGCACGATCACGGCCGGGCTGTTCATGGGCTACCAGCGGCGGGCGGCGGCGCGATACTCGTTCCTGCTGGCGATCCCCGCGGTGTTCGGCAGCGGTTTCTACCAGCTCTACAAGGCCATCAAGGAGCCGTGCACGGAGGCGCTGGCCGCGGCCCACACCTGCACCGTCGAGGTGTTCGGCCCCGCGGAGACCGCCGCGGCGACCATCGTGGCGTTCGTGGTCGGCCTCGTGGTGATCGCGTTCTTCATGGGCTACATCTCACGACGCAGCTTCCTGCCGTTCGTGATCTACCGGATCGCGCTCGGCGCGCTCCTCATCGTCCTGCTCTCCACCGGAGTGCTGACCGCCTGACCCTGGCTGCTCCGGCACCCCGGGCGCGGGGTCAGGAGCGCCAGGGCTCGTCTGGGCGCCCGCCGGCCTGGCCGTCGCGGCCGTCTCCGCGGCGGCGGAGGTAGCGCTCGAACTCCTGCGCGATCGCCTCGCCGCTCGCCTCGGGGGAGTCGACCGTGTCGCGCGCCTGCTCCAGCTGCTCGATGTACGCGGCCATCTCGTCGTCGTCGGCCGCGAGCGCGTCGATGCCCGCCTCCCACGCCGCGGCCTCGTCGACCAGCGTGCCGCGCGGGATGGTCACATCCACCAGCTCTTCGAGCTTGTCGATGAGCGCCAGCATCGCCTTGGGACTCGGCGCGTTGTGCACGTAGTGCGGGACCGACGCCCAGATCGTCACGGTCGGGATGCCGACGGCCTCGGCGCCCTCCGCGATGGCGCTCAGGATGCCGACGGGGCCCTCGTAGGTGGAGCGCTCGATCGACAGCTCGGCGCGCACGGCGGCGTTCTCGCTCGACGCGAAGATCGAGATCGGGCGGGTGTGCGGCACGTCGGCCAGCATCGCGCCGAGGAAGACGATCACGCCTATGTCCGACGCGAGGGCCGCATCCAGGATCTCGGCGGTGAAACTCTTCCAGCTGCGCGACGGCTCCGTGCCCAGCAGAAGGTAGATGTTGCCGACGTTGTCGCCGCTCACCCGCACAGCGTCGGCGGCGAGGTCGCCCGCCAGGTCGTGGGCGGCAGCACCGGGATGCGCAGGCCCGTACATCACGGCCGAGGGCCAGACGAGGTGGCGGTGCCCGTCGTCGTCGGTCACGACGGGCCGGTTGAACTGGAAGTCGAAGTAGAGCTCTGGATCGACCTCGGAGATGGGCACGACGTCGAGCACGTCCTTCAGCGTCTTGACGGCGCCGCTCGCTGCCTCTCCGGCGTCGTTCCAGCCCTCGAAGGCGACGACCAGGATGCGGCCGCCGAGGAAGTCGTTTCCGTCAGTCACAGTGGATGTACCTCTGTCCTCTCCAAGCGACCGTGCGGACGCCATCCATCCAGGATAGGCCCGCCGGTCACCGGTAGGCTTGTGGCCCGTGACCTCACTGACTCCTCCGAGCCCGCCGGCCGCCGTTTTCTGGGACATGGACGGCACCCTCGTCGACACCGAACCGTACTGGATGGCTTCCGAAGTGGAGCTCGTCTCCTCGTTCGGCGGCGTCTGGACGCACGAGGACGGCCTGCAGATGGTGGGCCTCGGCCTCTGGAACTCCGCCGAGATCCTGCGCGCGCACGGCGTGGACATGCCGGCGGACGAGATCGTGCAGTGGCTCACCAACCGGGTGCAGGAGAAGCTCGACAGCGACGGCGTTCCGTGGCGTCCCGGCGCGCGGGAACTCCTCGCCGACCTGCGCGAGCGCGGCATCCCGACCGCCCTCGTCACCATGTCGGTGCGCAGGATGGCGGAGCAGATCGTCGCGCACATCCCGTTCGAGGCGTTCGACGTGATCGTCAGCGGCGACGAGGTCACCGAGCCGAAGCCGCATCCCGAGCCGTACCTTCGCGCCGCGGAACTGCTGGGCGTCGACCCGGTGGATGCGGTGGCCATCGAGGACTCGCTGGTCGGGCTCACCTCCGCCGTCGCCTCCGGTGCGGCCACCATCGGGGTGCCGCACATGGTCGCCATCCCGGAGAGCGATCAGCACACCATCTGGGACACCCTCGACGGCAAGACCGCCGACGACATCGCGGCCGTCGCCGCAGCGAAGGGAGCGCTCCTGTGAGCGACCAGCCGACCACGCAGCCTGCATACGCGCCGCAGCCGCAGAACAGCGGCCCGTTCCGCGCGGGCGACCGCGTGCAGCTGACCGGGCCGAAGGGCAAGCTCAACACCATCACGCTCGAGCCGGGCAAGGTCTTCCACACCCACCGCGGCATCCTGGAGCACGACACCATCATCGGCCTGCCCGACGGTTCAGTCGTGACCAACAACGTCGGCGTCGAGCACCTCGCGCTCCGCCCGCTGCTCAGCGACTTCGTCATGTCGATGCCGCGCGGCGCCGCGATCATCTACCCGAAGGACGCCGCCCAGATCCTGTCGCTCGCCGACATCTTCCCGGGCGCGAACGTCGTCGAGGCCGGCGTCGGCTCCGGCGCCCTCTCGCTCTGGCTGCTGCGCGCCATCGGACCCACCGGCACGCTGCGGTCGTTCGAGCGCAGAGACGAGTTCGCCGACGTGGCGCGCGCCAACGCGGCCACCTTCCTCGGCCACGACCCGGAGAACTGGACCGTCACCGTCGGCGACCTCCAGGACGCGCTCCCGGATGCGGTGGCCGACCAGAGCGTCGACCGCGTCGTCCTCGACATGCTCGCCCCGTGGGAGTGCCTCGACGAGGTCACCGCTGCGCTCAAGCCGGGCGGCGTGCTGCTCTGCTACATCGCGACGGTCACCCAGCTGTCCCGCGTCGCCGAGGCGATCCGCGCCTCCGGCGACTACACGCACCCGCAGTCGAGCGAGACGATGGTGCGCGGCTGGCACGTCGAAGGGCTCGCCGTGCGCCCTGACCACCGGATGATCGGCCACACCGGCTTCCTGATCACGGCGCGCCGTCTCGCCCCCGGCTCCGTCCTGCCCGAGCTGAAGCGCCGCCCGTCCAAGAGCGACTACAGCGACGACGACGTCGAGGCCTGGACGCCCGGAGCGCTCGGAGAGCGGCAGTCGAGCCCGAAGAGCCTGCGCAAGCGGGTCCGGGCGGCGGCCGCGAGCGCCGAGCTGGCGAAGGCCCGCTCCGCGGAAGCGGCGGAAGACGCCGCGCACGAGGACGACTCCACCATCAACTAGCATGGGGAGCCGGGCGACCATCGTGTCGTCCGGAACCCCACCGATCGCACCGAAAGAGGACTCGTGCGCAGAGCTACCGCACTCGTCGTAGCAGCAGGACTGCTGGCCGTCACGCTGACGGGATGCTCGTCAGACCCGAACGCGAACTGCGACACCGCGCTCAAGCCGGGTACGGCATCCAACCTCATCACCGCGACCGGAAAGCTCGGCTCGAAGCCGAAGGTGAGCTTCCCGACGCCGATCGACACCAAGACCTCGCAGAGCACCACGCTCATCGACGGTAGCGGCGAGCAGGTCCGCAAGGGCCAGATGGTCGAGATCCAGTACACGCTGCTCGACGGCGAGACCGGGGCGACCGGCAGCGCGAGCTCGTACTCGAAGTCCGAGCCGACCCTCATCCCGGTGGGCGCCACGAACATCCCCGGCATCAACGACGGGCTGCAGTGCGCCACTGTCGGCTCGCGCATCGCCATCGCGATCGCCCCGAAAGACAGCGGCTCCGACGGCGCGACCAGCTCGGTCGTCGCCGTGATCGACCTGGTCGGCGCATTCCTGCCCAAGGCGGACGGCGCCGTGCGCCCGTCGGTCTCCGGCTTCCCGACCGTGGTCCTCGCACCCACCGGCCAGCCCGGCATCACCATCCCGTCCGGCTCGGCCCCCACCGCCGTCCGCAGCGAGACGCTGAAGGCCGGTGACGGCGCGACCGTGAAGAAGGACAGCACCGTCGTCCTGCACTACACGGCCGTCGGCTGGGACGCCAAGAACGTCGTGTTCAGCACCTGGCAGAACGGCGCGCCCGACCTCGTGGCGATGGCATCCGGTCAGTCCAGCGCCAACCAGGCCCTCCCGCAGGCGATGCTCAAGGAGCTCGTCGGCCAGAAGGTGGGCTCGCAGGTGGTCGTCGAGACGCCCAAGGACTCCAGCATCCCGGCAGCAGCGTGGGTCGTCGACATCCTCGGAGTGCGCTAGCCGATTAGGATGGACGGGTGCCTCCGTCCTCGTCTTCGCCCTCCCGTGTGCCGGTCGAAGAGCGGCTGTTCAGCCTCGTGCTCGCGCTGCTCGCGACCGAGACGGGTCTGACCAAGAACGAGATCCTCTCGACCGTGCAGGGCTACCGCCAGCGCTTCGTCACCCACGGTGACAACAGCAGCCTGGAGCGGCAGTTCGAGCGCGACAAAGACGACATCCGCGAGCTCGGCGTCCCGCTCGAGACCGTGGAGTCTCCGGGTGACTCCGGAAACAATCAGCTGCTGCGCTATCGCATTCCCAAGGGGGCATACGACCTTCCGGCCGACGTGACGTTCTCCCCGCAGGAGATCACGCTGCTCGGCCTGGCCGCCACGGTCTGGAAGGAGGGCTCGCTGTCCGGCGAGTCCCGCAGGGCGCTGATGAAGCTGCGCTCGCTCGGCGTCGAGGCCAACGACCCGATCGTCGGGTACGCGCCGCGGCTGCGGGCGAGGGACAGCGCCTTCGATCCACTGAGCCAGGCTCTCGAACGCAACGCCATCGTGCAGTTCCCCTATCTCAAGCCGGGGGAGAGCGCGTCCAGGACCAGGACGGTCGCGCCGCTCGCCCTGGTGCAGCACCAGGGCCGGTGGCACCTGCAGGGCATCGACCAGGATGCGCACGGCTCGCGCACCTTCCTGCTCTCGCGGATGGTCGGACCGGTCAAGGTCACGGCCCGCACGTTCGAGCCGGAGGGCTCCGACTTCGCCGCGAAGGCCCTGGCCGACCTGGAGAGCATCTGGCAGGCCAACGTCGCGACCATCGAGGTGACCGCGGGAACGGACGCGGCCACGAGACTCGGCAAGCGCTACGGCGACGCCGTCCCGACGAAGGGCGACGGCGAGTCGTTCGAGCTCACCGTCAACTACTCCGACGTCAACATCCTGGCCGACCAGCTCGCGAGCTTCGGCCCGGAGGTGCTGGTGCTCGCACCGGATGCGCTGCGCGACGCCGTGCGCGACCGTCTCGTCGCCACGGCGGCCGCCCACGAGAGGAACGACCGTGGCTGAGCGCCGCAAGCCCATGCAGGCGCAGGACAAGCTGGCCTTCCTGCTCGCCCTCGTGCCGTACCTGATGGACAGGGACAGGGTGAGCGTCGCGGAGGCGGCGGAGCACTTCGGCGTCGAGAAGGCGCAGCTGCGCGACGCCGTCCGGCTGATCGCCGTCTCGGGCGTGCCGGGGGAGACCAACCAGTACCAGCCGGGCGACCTGTTCGACATCGCCTGGGACGACTTCGAGGACAACGACCAGATCGTTCTCACCCACCAGGTGGCCATCGACGACTCCCCGCGGTTCTCCGCGCGGGAGGCCGCCGCGCTGATCGCCGGTCTGCAGTACCTTTCGGCCCTCCCGGAGAACGCCGACCGCGACGTGATCGGCTCGCTGATGGCCAAGCTCGCCCGCGGCGCCTCCGCCGCGCCCAGCCAGGTGGCGGTCGCCGGCTCGGAGACCGACGCGACGCTCGCTGTGATCCGGGATGCGGTGGCCGGCGGCACGCAGCTCGACTTCGACTACCTGAATTCCCGCGGTGAGCGGGAGCGTCGCAGGGTGGACCCGCTGCGCATCGAGTCCATCGACCAGGACTGGTACCTGCGCGGCTGGGACCACCTCCGCACCGCGATCCGCACCTTCCGGCTCGACCGCATCGACGACCTGCGGGCCACCGACCAGCCGATCACGTACCGGCCGGGCGACGTCACCCTCCCGGAGACCCTGTTCGAGGGCACGGAGGACGACCCGCTGGTGACCATCGAGGTGTCCTCCTCGGCCATCCCGTTCATCGAGGACTACATCCCGGAGGGCGCATCCCGGCAGGAGCAGGACGGGCTCGTGCGCACCAGCGTGCGCGTCGCGCACTTCCACGGTCTGAAGCGGCTGGTCGCCGGGCTGTCCGGCGTGCTCACCGTGCTCGACCCGCCGGAGGCCCGCGCTGTCGTCGCCGGCTGGGCGCGGGCTGGGGCCGACCGCTACCGGTAGCAGCGGCGGCCTGTCGCTATGCTGATGGCATGCCGTGGTGGTCGTGGGTCCTGATCTGGGTCGTGCTGGTGCTCGGCCTGCTCGGGATGCTCGCCTTCTTCGCCGTCCACCTGTTCCGCAAGGTCGTCGCGGCCGGAAGGGAGGCGTCTGCGCTCATCGAGAAGGCCGATGTCCTGTCCCGGCGTGCGGAGGACCTCACCGAGGCGGCGTTCCACCCCGCCGTCTTCGCGGACGCCAGCGCACTGCGCGCGGAGCGTGTGCAAGCCAGCGCCGATCGCGCGGTTGCGAGGCAACTTCGCAGGGATGCACGGGTCAAACGCGGTAAACTGCTCGTCAATGCCGACGCAGCTCGGTATTCCTACTTGATCACGAAGGACTAACTCATGCTCGGCGGCCTTACCGGATGGCACCTGCTCATCATCCTCGCAGTGATCCTGCTGCTCTTCGGTGCGCCGAAGCTCCCCGCCCTCGCCAAGAGCATCGGCCAGTCGATGCGCATCTTCAAGGGCGAGGTCAACGAGATGAAGAAAGACGGCGACAAGCCGGACGCCTCGTCGACCACTCCGGCCGACGGCAGCACCACCGCCACGCCCGAGACGCACACGAAACCGTAATCGGTGGCCTCCACTAAGCGAGGCAAGAACCGCGAAGGACGGATGACGCTCGCCGAGCACTTCGTCGAGCTTCGCAAACGCCTCTACCGCTCTGCCATCGCGCTGCTCGTCGGCGCTGTCGCCGGCTGGTTCCTGTCCGGGTACCTCCTCGACGCGATGCGCGTCCCCATCACCGAGATCGCCACCCAGCAGGGCCGCGTCGCGACGCTCAACTACGACAGCATCACCGGGGCGTTCGACCTCAAGATGCAGATCGCCATCACCATCGGCGTGATCATCTCGAGCCCGGTCTGGCTCTACCAGATCTGGTCCTTCTTCGTCCCTGCGCTCAGCCGCAAGGAGCTGAAGTACGGTCTCGGCTTCTTCTTCACCGCCGTCCCGCTCTTCCTGATCGGCGCGTACGTCGGCTGGCTGCTCGTTCCGCACATCGTGTCGCTGCTGACCAGCTTCGCGCCGTCGGACGACTCGGCGATCATCTCCGCGAAGACGTACTTCGACTTCATCCTGAAACTGTCGCTGGCGGTCGGCGTCGCGTTCGTGCTCCCGGTGTTCCTGGTGCTGCTGAACTTCGTCGGGGTGCTGAGCGCATCCTCGATCATCAAGTCGTGGCGCTGGGCGATCATCCTGATCGTGCTGTTCACCGCCATCGCCACTCCGGCGGCCGATGTGCTGTCGATGTTCCTCCTCGCGGTGCCGATGGTCGTGCTCTATCTCGCCGCGTACGGGGTCGCCTGGCTGCACGATCGGCGTGCCGCGAAGGCCGCCATGCGCCTGGAGGCCGAACTGGCGGCATAGGCTTGGTCGTGTGACCGATCAGCTGTCTCCAGCCGAACGCTACGCGGCGTCGCGCACGCGCACCCGCCAGCCTCTCGTCGAGGCCTTCCGTGCGGGGCTCCGCTTCGACCTCGACCCGTTCCAGCGCGAAGCCTGCGCGAGCCTCGAAGAGGGCAAGAGCGTGCTGGTCGCCGCTCCGACGGGAGCCGGCAAGACGATCGTCGCCGAGTTCGCCGTGTTCCTCGCGATGCGCGAGCCGAACGCGAAGGTCTTCTACACGGCGCCGATGAAGGCGCTGAGCAACCAGAAGTTCCAGGAGCTGGTGGAGGAGTACGGGCCGGAGTCCGTCGGCCTCCTGACCGGTGACACCAACGTCAACTCCCGCGCGCGCATCGTCGTGATGACGACTGAGGTGCTGCGCAACATGCTCTACGCCGATTCCGACCTGCTCACCGACCTCGCATACGTGGTGATGGACGAGGTCCACTACCTCGCTGACCGGTTCCGCGGCGCGGTGTGGGAGGAGGTCATCATCCACCTCCCGCAGTCGGTCAGGATGGTCTCGCTGAGTGCGACGGTGTCCAACGCCGAGGAGTTCGGCGACTGGCTGCAGGCGGTGCGCGGCGACACGGACGTGATCGTGTCGGAGGAGCGTCCCGTCCCGCTGGAGCAGCACATCCTGATGCGGTCGAAGCTGATCGACCTGTTCGACTCGTCCGGCCTCGCTGCGACCAACCGGGTGAACCCGGAGCTCGTGCAGATGGCGCGCTACGGCGGCCGGGTGCTGAGCAGCAGGCAGATGCGGGACGTCGGGCGCTACCACTCCAGGGGCGGCCGTCCGGACACCTACCGGATGGACAGGGCAGACCTCGTCAAGCTGCTCGGCGAGCACAACCTGCTCCCGGCCATCTTCTTCATCTTCAGCCGCAACGGCTGCGACCAGGCCGTGCGCCAGACGCTCCGCTCCGGCGTGAAGCTGACCCAGCAGCACGAGCGCGACGAGATCCGCGCGATCGTCGAGGAACGCTGCAGGACCCTGCTCGACGAAGACCTCGCCGTGCTCGGGTACTGGGAGTGGCTCGAAGGACTCGAACGCGGTGTCGCCGCCCACCACGCAGGCCTGCTTCCCGCCTTCAAAGAGGTGGTGGAGGAACTGTTCCGCCGCAAGCTGGTCAAGGTCGTCTTCGCCACGGAGACGCTCGCGCTCGGCATCAACATGCCGGCGCGCACCGTGGTGCTCGAGAAGCTGGAGAAGTTCAACGGGGAGGCGCGCGTCCCGATCACGCCGGGGGAGTACACCCAGCTCACCGGGCGCGCCGGCCGCCGGGGCATCGACGTGGAGGGCCACTCGGTCATCCAGTGGCAGGACGGCCTCGATCCGCAGGCCGTCGCCTCGCTCGCGTCCCGCCGCAGCTACCCGCTGAATTCGAGCTTCCGCCCGACGTACAACATGGCGGTCAACCTGATCGACCAGTTCGGGCGCGAGCGCACCAGGGAGATCCTGGAGTCGTCGTTCGCGCAGTTCCAGGCGGACCGCGCGGTTGTCGACCTGGCGCGCAAGGTGCGCCAGCAGGAGGAGTCGCTCGCCGGGTACGAGAAGGCGATGACCTGCCACCTGGGCGACTTCCGCGAGTACTCGGGCATCCGGCGCGAGCTGAGCGACCTGGAGCGCAAGGGCTCCTCGATGGAGCACGCCTCCCGGGCCGACCGCGACAAGCGCCAGCGCCGGCTGACCGCGCTGCGCAAGCGGATGAAGGAGCACCCGTGCCACCGCTGCCCGGACAGGGAGAACCACGCCAGGTGGGCGGAGCGCTGGTGGAAGCTGAAGCGCGAGACGGACGCCCTGAGCTCGCAGATCCGGTCGCGCACCGGAGCCGTCGCCAAGGTCTTCGACCGCGTCTCCGACGTCCTGCTCGAACTCGGTTACCTGAACCGTGAGGACGACGTCACGACGCTCACCGTGCACGGCCGCACGCTCAAGCGCATCTACGGCGAACGCGACCTGCTCGTGGCGGAATGCCTGCGCAGGAACATCTGGAACCAGCTGGATGCGCCGAGCCTCGCAGCGATGGCCTGCGCCCTGGTCTTCGAGCCGCGCCGCGACGAAGGTCTCGCGCACGAGCGCACCCTCCCGCGCGGAGCATTCCGGCCTGCCCTCGACAAGACCATCGACATCTGGAGCAGACTCGACGACCTCGAACGCGAGAACAGGCTGCCGGGCAGCGAACCGCCGTCGACCAGTCTGGCGATGGCGATGCACGCGTGGGCGAAGGGCACCAGCCTGAACACGGTGCTCTCCGAGGCGGACATGGCCGCCGGCGACTTCGTGCGCTGGACGAAGCAGACCATCGACCTGCTCGACCAGCTCTCACTCGTCGCGCAGGGCCCGGTGGGACGCACGGCACGGCAGGCACTCGAATCGATCAGGCGCGGCATCGTTGCTTACTCATCCGTCGCCTAGCATTTCTGCGGCGAACGCCGAACCACGTCCTCTAAGCTCTCCATTCGTGACCCAGACCCCCCGCGCCGTGCTGCCCCTCTGGCTCGCACTGGTCCTGGCCGTGGGGGCGGGCCCGGTGCTGGATGCGGGGTTCCCCGATCGCAGCTGGTGGCCGCTCACCTTCGTCGGCATCGCGATGGTGCTGCTCGCCGTGCGGGGACGCAGAGCAGGCAGCGCGTTCCTGGTGGCCTGGGTGGCGGGGGAGTCGTTCTTCCTGTTCCACGTGGCCTGGACGGCGCTGTACCTCGGACCGCTCCCGTGGGTGGCCCTCTCGACGCTGGAGGCGATCTTCTACGGCCTCGGCGGGATGCTCATCGCGCTCGCGTACCGCTGGGTGCCGCGCGCCTGGCCGACCAGGCTGGGACGCCTCGGGCTGCTGCCGGTGATCGTCGGCGGCCTCTGGACGCTGCGCGAGTACGTGTCCGGCAACTGGCCGTACGGCGGGTTCTCCTGGGGCCGCGTCGCCGAGTCCCAGGCGGAGAGCCCGTTCGCGCCGCTCGTGGCGTGGCTCGGCATCTCCGGGCTCAGCTTCGTGATGGTGTGGCTGGTGGCGCTGCTGCTGGAGGTCTGTTTCGTGGCGGACCTGCGGGGCGCGTGGCGCGCATCCATCGCCATCGGCGCCGTCGCCGTCGTGCTGGTGGTGCCCGCGTGGCCCGCGACGACCAGCGGCACCACCAGGATCGCCGCCGTGCAGGGCAACGGCCCGGCGGGCTACTTCGACAACGCGCCACCGGATGCTGTGCTCAACTCGCAGATCGCCGAGACGGAGAAGATCGAGGACGAGAAGGCCGACATGGTCGTCTGGCCGGAGGGCGCCGCCCAGCCGGACCCCACCCGCGACCCGCAGTCCGCGGCGATCCTGGATGCGCTGAGCCGCAAGATGGGCGCGCCGTTCATCGTCGGCACGATCACCTACCGCGACGGCAAGTACTTCAACACCTCGCTGCTCTGGAAGGACGGCAAGGGCGCCGTCGACTACTACGACAAGAAGCATCCCGTGCCGTTCGGCGAGTACGTGCCCGACCGGGCGTTCTGGCGGCCGTTCGCGCCCGACCTGATCGACCTGATCGGCCGCGACTACACCCCGGGCACCAGGGACAACGTCTTCGACGTGAGCGGCGTGCGCGCCGGGATCTCGATCTGCTTCGACATCGTGGACGACCAGCTGCTCACCGACATGATGCAGGGCGGCGCGCAGGTCATCCTGGCCCAGACGAACAACGCCGACTTCGGGCAGACCGACGAGAACGAGCAGCAGCTCGCCATCGCCCGCCTGCGCGCGATCGAGGCCGGCCGATCGCTGGTGAACATCTCCACCGTCGGCAGCAGCCAGATCATCGGGCCGAGCGGCCGGACGATCGCGGAGATCCCGCCGTTCAAGCCCGGCCACATGATCGCGGACGTCCCGCTCGGCACGACGACCACGCCGGCCACCCTGCTCAGCCGCGGCATCGAGTTCCTCGTCGCCGGCCTCGGTCTCTTCGGTCTCCTCATCGCCTGGGGCGCACGGAAAAGGCCGTCCTCACCGGTGGGGTGAGAACGGCCTCGGTGTGGCGGGGGTCAGGCGCCGATCTTGTGCTCGCCCGTTCCGCGCCGGGAGCGCAGGTAGGTGAGCCTCTCCTCGAGGAGTTCCTCGAGTTCGGCGCGGGTGCGGCGCTCGAGCAGCATGTCCCAGTGGCTGCGCGGCACCTTCACGTCCGAGCGGTCGACCTCGACGGGGGTGTCGCCGACCAGCAGGGTGGCCTCGTGGCCGCAGTGCTTGCACTCCCAGGTCTGGGGTGCATCAGCCTCGGCGGAGAAGACCATGTCGGTCTCCTTGCCGCATTCGGGGCATAGGTAAATGTAACGGGAACGCGGGGAGTACACGACGCCTTCTTCGCTCTGTAAGCTCTGGGCGCCAAGCCTCATTCCGCGCAAACTGCGATCTGCCATTGTGTGGTTCTCCTCTGTGCGCGCGTGCTTCACAGTTATAAACCCACAAGCTGGGGGTTCTCTTTCCGTCGGACCCGTACTCTCAGGGCCCTCTCAGGTCAGATTCGTGCGTCGACCAGCGCTTTCAGTGTGTCGCAGCGGTCGGTGACGAGGCCGTCGACGCCGAGGCCCAGCAGGCGTGTCATGTCGGCCGGATCGTTCACCGTCCAGACGTGAACCTCCACGCCGGCGTCGTGCAGGATGCGCACGGTGCGCCTCGAGACGAGCCGCAGCGGGCCCTGCCGCTCGGGGACCTGCACGGCGACGAGACCGCGCAGCGCGCGGCGCACGGCGGAGGTCGAACCGGCCTTGGCGGCGGCGATCGCGGGGAGGACGCGCGAGACCGAGGCGGAGCTCGCCACGCCGGGCAGCGCATCCACGGCCGCGCTCCTGCGCTTCTCGTCGAAGCTGGTGATGAGGACACGGTCGGTGGCGCGTGCCTTCAGGATGGCCGCAGCGGCCGGGGCGGCGGAGGCGAGGTCTTTGATGTCGATGTTGAAGCGGGCGTCCGGGAACGCGTCGAGTGCGTCCGCGAGGGAGCAGTACGACTGACCATCGCCCAGCTGGATGCGCCTCAGCTCCGGCATGGTGAGCTGGCCGACGCGCACGGCGCGCCCGGCGACGCGGGAGAGGTCGGGGTCGTGGCTGATGACCGCGACCCCGTCCGCGCTCGCGTGCACGTCGGTCTCCAGGTGCGTCGCCCCCGCGTTCAGCGCGCGGAGGAACGCGAGGAGGGTGTTCTCCGGTGCCCCGACGGCGAGGCCCCTGTGCGCGATGATCCGGGGGAGAGGACCGCTCAGGAACGTCACGCCGGCGGAGTCTGCTCTCCGGGCGCCGCGTCGCCCTCGGCGGGCGCTGCGGGGGTGACGCCCGCATCCGGAGCTGCCGCTGCCGCAGCCTCTGCGGCCGCTCGCGTGGCCGCCTCCGCCTCGGCGTGCGCGTCGGCGGCTGCTGCTGCCGCGTCGGCCTGCGCGGCCTTCACGGCATCCCTGTCCACCGGCGCAGGAGTTCCCGACGAGCCGGGCATCCCGGGCATGCCGGGAACTCCCTTGTCGCCGAACGCCTTGCCGATGCCCTGCAGCGCCTGGGTCAGCTCGCTCGGGATGATCCACAGCTTGTTCGCCGGGCCTTCGGCCAGCTTCGGCAGGGTCTGCAGGTACTGGTAGGCCAGCAGCAGGTTGTCCGGGTTCCCCTCGTGGATGGCGCCGAACACGGTCGTGATGGCCTTCGCCTCACCCTCGGCCCTCAGCACCGCAGCCTTCGCGTCACCCTCCGCCTTGAGGATGGCGGCCTGCCGCATACCTTCGGCGTTGAGGATCTCGGACTGCTTGGTGCCCTCGGCGGTGAGGATGACGGCTCGGCGGTCACGCTCTGCGCGCATCTGCTTCTCCATCGAGTCCTGGATGGAGATGGGCGGGTCGATCGCCTTCAGCTCGACGCGCGATACTCGGATGCCCCACTTGCCTGTCGCTTCGTCGAGGACGATGCGCAGCTGGCCGTTGATGTTGTCGCGGCTGGTCAGCGCCTCTTCGAGGTTGAGGCCACCGACGACGTTACGGAGCGTGGTGGTGGTCAGCTGCTCGACGGCGCCGAGGTAGTTCGCGATCTCGTACGTCGCGGCACGCGCATCCGTCACCTGGAAGTAGACGACCGTGTCGATCGACACGACCAGGTTGTCCTCGGTGATCACCGGCTGCGGCGGGAAGGAGACCACCTGCTCGCGCATGTCGATGAGCGGCCGCACCTTGTCCACGAACGGCACCACCACGTTGAGCCCTGGGCTCAGCGTCTTGTGGTACCTGCCGAGCCGCTCCACCACGCCGGCGCGCGCCTGCGGGATGATGCGGATCGCCCGGAACAGGGTGACCAGGACGAAGATCACGATGATGACGATGATGACCGTCACCACGATCCCCACGACCAGTTGACTGGCGTCTGTCACGACGCACTCCTTTCTGTGAAGTCGTCGGCTCCCGCGGCGATCGGGGCTGGCGCCACCACGGCGGTCGCCCCCTCAATGGAGACGACGACGACGTGCTCGCCGGGCACCAGCTGCGCCGGCGGGGCGGTGAGGCCGGTCGCGAGGCGCGCCGTCCAGGTCTCGCCGACCGCCAGCTTGACCTGGCCGGTGGTGCGGGAGACGGTGTCGACGACGGTGCCGGACATGCCGATCAGTGCGGCGACGTTGCTCTTGGTCGGGTCGCCCCCGCGTTTCAGTGCGTGCAGGAGGGGCGGCCGGATGAAGAAGATCAGGATGATCGAGAGCGCGGCAGCGATGATCAGCTGCAGCCACCAGGGCGCTCCGACCAGGCCGGAGACGAGGCCGCCGACGCTTCCGACGGCGATCATCAGGAAGACGAAGTCCAGGGTGAGCATCTCGATGATGATGAAGACCAGGATGAGGACCAGCCAGGCGATCCATGCGAAGGATGCGATGTCCACGGCGACTCCCTTCACTGTCGTACTGACGACCGTAGCAGGTGCCGAACCGGCGGCGCGGAACCCACTTGGTAGTCTCAGGGACGAGAAACCCATCTTTCTAGGAGTCTTCGTGTCCAACCCTCTCGCAGCTGGTTCCCTCGCCGGGAAGCGCGCGCTCATCACCGGTTCGTCTCGCGGCATCGGCGCCGACACGGCGCAGTATCTCGCGTCGGCCGGGGCCGCCGTCGTCATCAACTTCCGCAACAAGGAGGCCCGCGCCGTCAAGCTCGCGGACAGTATCCGGGAGGCGGGAGGCACCGCCATCACGGTGGGGGCAGACCTCACCGAGCCCGCGTCGGTCGATGGGATGTTCGACACGGTCCGCCAGGAGTGGGGCGGCCTCGACATCCTGGTGCTGAACGCATCCGGTGGCATGGAGTCCGGCATGGCCGAGGACTACGCCATGCAGCTGAACCGGGATGCGCAGGTCAACACCCTGAACGCCGCCCTCCCGCTGCTCGCCCCCGGCTCCCGCGTGGTGTTCGTGACCAGCCACCAGGCGCACTTCATCACCACCACGCCGACGATGCCGGAGTACACGGCCGTCGCCGAGAGCAAGCGGGCGGGGGAGGACGCGCTCCGCGCGCTGCTGCCTGCTCTCGAGGAGAAGGGGATCGAGTTCGTCGTGGTCTCCGGCGACATGATCGAGGGCACGATCACCGCGACGCTCCTCAACCGCCTGAACCCGGGCGCCATCGACGCGCGTAAGGAGGCGGCGGGCAAGCTCTACAACGTGAGCGAGTTCGCGGCAGAGATCGCCCAGGCGGTCGTCGACCCGATCCCGGCCGACCACACCCGCCTGGTCGGTGACGTGTCCGATTTCGTGCCGGTGGCCGAATGAAGGCCGCGGACCTCGGACTGCTGACCGGCGTCTCCACGCCGACCGTGCATCCCGGTGGTGCGCGCGCCGTGGTGTCTGTGACGCATCCGTCGCTCGAGGCGGACGCGACGGTCGGGCAGCTCTGGACCGTGCCGCTCACCGGCCACGCGGCGCCCAAGCGGCTCACCCGCGGCTTCCGGGACACCGCTCCGCGGTTCTCGCCGGACGGCCGGCTGATCGCCTTCCTGCGCGCGGTGCCCAAGGCCGCGCCGCAGCTGTACGTGGTGGATGCGGCGGGCGGAGAGCCCGAGCAGGTCACCGACCGGAAGCTCGGCGTCTCCGAGTTCGCCTGGTCGCCCGACGGCCGCACCCTCGTGTTCGTCAGCCGCGTGCCCGAACAGGGCAGGTACGGCACGGTCGAAGGCCTGGAGGCCAGCGCCGAGCCGCCCCGCCACATCCGCACACTGAAATATCAGGCGAATGGGCTGGGCTACATCGTCGACCGCCGGGCGCATCTGTTCAGCGTGCCCGTGCCGGATGTGTGGGGCGAGCCGGTCGCGGAGGCCGCGCCCGAGGCGGACGGGAGCACCGCATCCACGCCGCTGGTGGAGGAGCCGGAGCAGCTGACGACGGGGGAGTGGGACGACGGCTCTGTCACGCTCTCACCGGACGGCGCGACCATCGCGTTCGTCTCCGCCCGCCACGACAGCCGCGACGACGACCTGCGCTCCAGCGTGTTCCTGCTGGCCGCCGACGGGTCGGGGGAGCCGCGCGACGTCACGTCGGAGCACGGCAGCTTCTCGGTCGCCGAGCTCGCGTACGGGCTGAACGGCGTGCTGTACTTCACCGCCCAGGACGTGGGGGAGAGCGGCAGGGACTTCGTCGGCCGCAGCGCGGCGCTCTACGCGATCGACCAGCCGGGTGACGCGCCCCGCCGCCTCACCGACCCGGAGACGGTCGACCTCACCGAGAGCGCCATCGTCGCGTACCAGGACGACTCGGTGCTCGTCACTGACCGCAGCAGGGGAGCGCTCGTGCTCACGGCGGTCACGGCGAGCGGCGACGTGCGGCGCCTGACCGACGCGACGAGCGTTGTCGGCGGAGTCGGGGTGGCAGGAGACGCGGTCGTCGCCTCCGTCGCAGACGCGGAGACCGCCGGCGACGTCGCCATCGTCGCCGACGGCGGCCTGCGGAAGCTCACCGACTTCTCGGCCGGGCTGCGCGCGGCGGGCGTGCTGCCCGTCCGGGAGCTGACCGTGACGGCGCGCGACGGGTATCCCGTGCACGGCTGGGTGGTCGCGCCGGAGGGCGACGGTCCGCATCCGGTGCTGCTGAACATCCACGGTGGGCCGTTCGCGGCGTACACCGGCAGCGTGTTCGACGAGGCGCAGGTCTATGCGGCGGCAGGGTACGCCGTGGTGATGTGCAACCCGCGCGGTTCCGCGGGATACGGGCAGGAGCACGGGCGCGTGATCCGGCAGGCGATGGGCACGGTCGACTTCACCGACGTGCTCGACTTCCTCGACGGCGCCATCGCGGAGAACCCGGCGTTCGACGCATCCAGGGTGGGCATCATGGGCGGCTCGTACGGGGGATACCTCACCGCCTGGACGATCGGGCACGAGCACCGCTTCGCCGCCGCCATCGTCGAGCGAGGATTCCTCGACCCGGAAGGGTTCGTGGGGACGAGCGACATCGGCAGCTTCTTCGGCGACGAGTACGTCGGAACGGACGCCGACCTCATCCGGTCGCAGAGCCCGCAGGCCGTTGTCGGCGAGGTGCGCACGCCCACGCTGGTGCTGCACTCCGCCAACGACCTGCGCTGCCCGCTCGGGCAGGCGGAGCGCTACTACGCCGCGCTGAAGCGCAACGGGGTGGATGCGGAACTCCTGATCTTCCCCGGAGAGGACCACGAGCTCAGCCGTGCAGGGCGGCCGCGCCACCGGCAGCAGCGGTTCGACGCGATCCTGGACTGGTGGGCGAGGCACCTGCCGAGCGCGCAGAACCGGCGCTGACGGGCGCATCCGGGCGCATCCGGAGACACGAACGGTCCCTGACCGCCGAGCTTTCGCGCGGTGGTCAGGGACCGTTTTCGTTGTGTTGCTGTTTAGGCGGTAGCCGTCGTGGCTGCGGAGGTCGCCGCCAGCACGTCCCTGCCGAACGTGAACGCGCGCACGATCCCGATGATCCCGAGCACGATCAGCGCGACCGCGGCGAACACGAGCAGGAACAGCGCGGACGACGCGGGAAGGAACAGCACGACGATCCCGGCCAGGATGCTGATGATCCCGAAGGTGATCGCCCATCCGGACGACGCGGCACGGCCGGCTTCCGCGATGGACATGATGCCCTCGATGATCCAGGCGACGCCGACGAAGGCGATGGCGAGGATGACGAGCGTGGCCGCAGCGACGGTCACGTTCTTGAGGGCGATGATCCCGGCGAACACCAGCAGGGCGCCGAACACGATGTGCATCGCGCGGATGCCGCCGGTGATCCCCTTGCTGAAGATCCCGATGGCGAGTCGCATGATGCCGGCGACGATGAAGTACAGCCCCAGGAAGAACGCCACGACGGCGAGCGTCTTGACCGGCCAGAACAGCAGGACGACGCCGAGGATGACCGCGACGGCGCCACTGATGCCGAGGGCGGCCCTGACGCCGTTGATGGCGCCGCGGGTCAGGTCGGCGGCGTTGAGGGCGAACTCCTGGAACGGAGCTGAGGTGGAGCCTGGTGACGTCATGATGATCCCCTTGATCCTTCGGTGCCGCGTGCGAGAGCGGCTCTGCTGCCGACACTAGCGCTGACTGGGTGTTCGCCGGGAGGGTGTTGCGGCGTTTCGAGGGGGAGTGGCGGACGGGGGCGGCGCGCTAACGTCGAGTGCGGGGGACTCACTGAGGAGCGCCACATGACCACGAAATCGCCAGCAGCAGACGCGGACGACGCGCAGAACGCGTCGTCGACACCCTTCACCGCCGAAGAGCGCGCGGCCATGAAAGAACGCGCGAAAGAGGTCAAACGCAGCCGCAGCCGCGGCGCCTCCACGACGGCGGACGGCGCGGCGGACGTGCTCGAGAAAATCGCCGAGATGCACGGCGACGAGCGAGAGTTCGCCGAACGGCTGCACGCGGCGATCACGGCGAACATCCCGGAGCTGGCGCCGAAGACCTGGTACGGGATGCCCGGCTACGCCAAGGACGGGAAGGTCGTCGTCTTCTTCCAGAGCGCGGAGAAGTTCAAGACTCGATACGCGACGTTGGGATTCAACGAGACGGCGCGGCTGGACGAGGGGGAGATGTGGCCGGTGGCGTACGCGCTGGAGACGTTGAGCGACGCGGTGCTGGCGCGGGCGGTGGAGTTGGTGCGGCGGGCGGCGGGGTGAGTGGTGGATCGGCCTCGATGGGATTGTGATATTTATGTTCTGAGGCGGGCGGTCATTCCGGTCGAGGCACGTACGTGTCCGTCAGGCGGACGCGATAACGGGGTCTGCCATGATTGAGCCATGACTTCGTGGGGCAGGCGATCTCTGGATGTGGCGGGCATAGGGCTCATCGCGCTAATGGCACTGAGCGGGTGTGCGACGGCGCCGACCGCAACGCCCTCACCTGCTGCTGTGGTGACCCAGGCGCCGACTTCTCCCGCTCCGACCGATCAGGCCGCGTCAGGGGCCGTCGAGAGTTATCTCGCCTGGCTCACGGCCTCACGTACGCCCGACGTCGATGCGGCCTGTGCCGCACTCTCACCCGATCTCGTTGCGCGCATGATCGCGGAACTCAACGGCACAGTGCCCACGCCGGTCGGCAGTTGTGAAGAGATGATCGCCGCGACGGCTGCGCTCTACCGAGCGGTGGGCGATGACGCTGCCGTCGACGTCGCGGTCAAGCAGGAGACGCCGACGGATGCCACGCTCTTCGTCACCTATCTGGCGTCAGGCGATTGCGGCACGGTCGTCATGAAACGTGGGGGAGCGAGCTGGATCATCACCGAGCAGTCGCAGGAATGCGCTCAGTGACCCAGCCTGGACGAGGTAGGCCTGTGTCAGTTCGCCGACCTCCTCGGTGAGTTTCAGGAGGAACCAGTCGTCGGTCGGTCGATCGTGTGACGCTCGGCGTAGTATTCCGAGACCGACTCGACCTCGTGCTGCAGGTCCTCGATGTGCATCCACGCAGTCTTGCAGGGGGAGAAGGTGTGGAACTCCTCTTCGGTGGCACAGCGGGGATCACCCGCTGACGGATGGGGCTTGCGAACCGACCCGCTGCTCTGACTATACTTAGGCAAATGCCAAAGTATTACGATGAGGTCGACGCCGTGCTCCGCGCGCTCGCGGATCCTACGCGCCGAGCTGTCGTCGAGCGTCTCGCCGTGTCTCCGGCGGTGGTGTCTGAGCTGGCCGAGCCGTTCGCGATGACCCTGCCGTCGTTCGTGCAGCACCTCGGGGTGCTCGAGGACGCAGGGGTGATCGTGTCGGAGAAGCAGGGCCGTGTCCGTACGGTGAGCCTGCGTCCGGGCGCTCTCGACGTGCTGCAGCTATGGCTCGGTGAGCAGCGCACCCCCGCGGAACACCAGGCCGACACGCTCGGCATCCACCTCGCCCGCGCAACCCAGAAGGAGAACTGACATGTCCCGTGTCCGCATGGATCTCTTCACGTCCATCGATGGCTTCACCCCAGCCGACCAGACGCCCGACAACCCGATGGGCGAGGATTGGAGCCGGCTCACCGCCGCGTACACCGCGACCCGCACCTTCCGCGAAAAGATCTTCGGCGACACCAGTGGGCGAGGCACCACCGGAGTCGACGACCGCTACGGTGCCGCGTTCTTCGACGGCATCGGCGCCGAAATCATGGGCGCCGGGATGTTCGGACTCCACGCCCATCCCACCGATTCAGACTGGACGGGCTGGTGGGGTCCGAATCCGCCGTTCCATACCCCGGTCTACGTGCTGACCCACTCCGCACCGCGCCCCTCGATCGCGATGGAGGGCGGCACGACGTTCCACTTCCGCGACGCCGCCATCGACGACGTCGTCCGCGAGGCGCGCGATGCGGCGGGTGGCCTGGATGTGCGCATCGGAGGCGGCTACGGCACGGCGCGCGCAGCACTGGGCGCCGGACTCGTCGACGACCTGCACCTCATGATCGCTCCCGTCTTCCTCGGTCGCGGCCATCGGCTCTGGGACGAGCTCAGTGGCTTCGACGCCACGCACACCGTGACGTCGGAAGTCGCCGAGAGTGGCGTGATCCACGTCACCCTGACCCGATAGGAGACCCACGTGACACACGAACGCAGGCTTGCACGCTCCGGCTTCACCCTCACCCGCGACTATCCCGCACCGGTCGAGAAGGTGTGGGGAGCGTTCGCGGACGAACAGCAGAAGCGGAGCTGGTGGGGAGCAGGTGACGAGGCCGAGGCCCGTGCGTGGGCCTTCGATTTCCGCGTCGGCGGGCGCGACATCGACGAAGGCCAGTTCCACAACGGACCGCTGTCGCGATACGAGGCGACCTACACGGACATCGTCGAGCACTCACGCATCGTCACCACGTACGACATGTGGCTCGACGGAGAGCACATGTCCACGTCGCTCGCCTCACTGGAGTTCGAGCCCATTGCCGAGGGCACGCGCTTCACCCACATCGAGCACGGCATCTTCTTCGATCGATTCTGGGCGGACGGCGACGGACGCGAGGCCGGCACGCGTGGCCTCCTCGACGCGTTGGAGCGGTATCTCGCGCGGTAGCCAACTCCAGACAGTCTGTAGCTGATAATGCACATTATGTCAGCTAGTTGACCAGCCCGCCCCCTTCGCGGGACATCGGCGCGGGCGTGCGTTCGCGTAGCATCACTCACGGCAGCGTTGAAGAAGGAGCCGGAGATGAGCAGAACAAGCTGGAGGCAGGTCGCGCCCATCGCGCTCGCCATCGGGGCGATCCTGGCGGGCTTGCTGGGCGCGGCTGCCCCGGCATCCGCCGCCCAACTGAAATCGGCCTCGAGCCGTACGGTGACCACACCGGCCGCCGACCGGGTGCTCGTGACGGAGACGTTCCCTTTTCCGCAGGCCACCGACACATTCCAAACGCAGTCGCCGCTCGTTACCGGCCCTGACGGTGCTCTGTGGTTCCTCCACGGGACGGATGACGTCGGACGGATGACGACGGACGGCGTGTATACACGCTTCGCGGCCTATCCCCCAGGCGGATTGTCCTGGGTGGGCGCCCACCTCGTTCGCGATGACCGAGGCGGGTTCCTCTATGTGGTCGCCGTCGGCGAGGCGTACGTCCCGCACGTCATGCATATCGCGCTCAATGGTGCGGTCTCCGAGATCCCCCAGCCGGCAGGGACGACGTTGACGGGCGGCTTGATCGCGGGAAGCGACGGCACGGCGTGGTACGAGGCTTCGTCGGCTCAGGATTCAGCCACTTCTGACATCGTTGTTCGAGTCGCTCACGGCGTCGCCCGCCCCTTCGCTGTGGCCGGGGACGCATACTCCATCGTTCCCACGGACGATGGCGGCGCATGGGTGGGCGTGCGTGGATCCCTCACTCGCATCGCTCCGGACGGGACGGTCACCGTTCCGCCCGGCGTCGCAGGCCGCGTGGCGTCGAACCTGTGGCCTGGCACGGGCAATTCTCTCTGGTACGTCGGAGGTATCGTCGGCGACTCGGTCGGCCGAGTCGGGCTGGTACAGGCCGATGGGTCTGTCGTTGAGAGGCCGCTCGGCGCTGGCGTCAGCCTGTTGCCAGGGACCCAGCAGGCGCAACGATCGGAAACGTGGATCAATGTGGTGAAGCAGGATGGGTCGCAGGCCGTCTATGTCGGCACCACCCCGGCGAATCTGCGACCGATCCCCCTGTCTGTCTCAAGTGCGCAACTGTTCACGGGCATCGAATCCGGGGGGCGTCTCTGGATCGTCGATCACTCGGTGACGTCAGACGGCAAGCTGATGTCACGCATTCTCTCGCTTGGGGTCGATGGTTCTGTGCAGGACCGCGCTGAGCTGTCAGACGGTCAGTTCTGGCCCCTCGCCGCCGAGCCGGACGGCACCATCCTCCTGACGGGTGACACCGTCCGGGGCGGAGACATCCCTGGCGCTTCACAAGTTCTTGCGCTGCGCCCGGATGGCGCGCTTCTGCGCGGCGCCGTCGACGACACTGCGGTATTCCGCGCCGCGTTCGACGCGCAGGGGCGGCCCTGGTTCGTGACCCGCACCGGCATCGCCACCGTGGGCGACGCCACGGCAGAGCGCCTCGGCGGCGGTGACCGCTACGAGGCCGCCGTCGCCATCGCGCGAGCTGCGTTCCCCTCCGGAGCCCCTGTCCTCTACGTCGCATCGGGCGAGAATTTTCCGGACGCCCTTTCTGCCGGCCCACTCGCGGCAGCGAGTCACGGCCCACTGCTCCTCACGCTGGGGGGTGCTCTGCCCGCTGCGACTCGAGGAGGGATCGTCACCCTTGCGCCGTCGAAGATCGTCGTCGTCGGAGGACCCGCCGCTGTCTCGGACGCCGTGGTCGCTCAACTGCGGAAACTCGCTCCCACGGTGCAACGGGTCAGCGGACCGGACCGCTATGCCGTGTCCCGCGGCATCGTCGCGGCGAACCAGCACCCGGGGAAGCCGCTGTTCGTGGCGACCGGCATGGGATACGCGGACGCGGTCACCGCCGGCGCGGCCGCGGCGCGATCCGGCGGGCAGTTGTTGCTCGTCCCCGGAGGCTGGGCTGGACTTCCTGCGGGATACGCGTCGTTCATCCGGGGTCTCCACCCGTCGTCGATCGCCGTCGTCGGCGGCCCGGTTGCCGTCAGCGACGGGATCCTGGCCGGATTGCGTGGCATCGCTACGACCACTCGCTACGGCGGTGCGGATCGCTATGCCGTCTCTGCGGCCGTGCTCAAAGGGTTCGGGACACCGTCGACGCATATCTATTTGACGACCGGTCAGAATTTTCCGGATGCCCTCGCGGCCGCCCCGCTCGCCGGACGCACCGGCGCGACGCTGGCCACCGTTCCGGGCGGTTGCGTCCCCGTCGACACCTTCCGCGCAATCCAGCGCCTCCGCCCGACATCGGTGACGATTCTCGGCGGCACATCCGCGGTCGGAGCGGACGTCGCTTGGCTCCGCAACTGTTGACGCATTCCCTGCTCCGGGGGCACGGGAACCCAGCAGAACGTTGAAGCTTGAGGTCACGCCGAGGGCGTCACCCGTCGCCACCCAACTGAACCGTGTACGCGGGAACGAACCGCACCGTGAACTGCGCCGGGTCGATCCCCTGCGCTTTCAGCACGTCCTCCAGCGAACTCGTTTCGGGGATCGGCGGCTCACCGGTGAGGGTCAGGATGGCGTCGGTGCTGGTCGCCGTGAGCTGGGTGATCTCCCAGCCGTTCTGTTGCGCCCACGGCTGGGCCGCCTGCCGGATGGAGTTCTCCAGCAGTTCCTGGTCGGTGAAACGGGCGGAGGTGATGGCCAGGGGAACGCCGATGATCAGCAGCGTCACCACGATGGAGAGGATCGCACGGTGGCGCCTCCCCCAGCCTCGTTTGACCAGCGACTCCCCCGTGGTGGTCCGGGCGTCGCGTGCGGCCGAGCCGATCCGGTAGCCGGTGAGGATGATGACCCCGGTCGCGAGGATCGCCGCGACGTTCGCGCCGAACAGCAGCAGTGCGCCGGCGGCCTCGCTCCACGAGCCGGACTCCAGTGTCAGGCCGACCACAGAGAGCGGCGGAACGAGCGAGATCGCGATCGCGACGCCCGGCAGCGTGTCGGAGATGTCCTTCCGGACCAGTGCCACCGCGCCGACCGCGCCCGTCGCGAGCGCGGCCAGGAGGTCGATCAGGCTCGGAGAGACGCGCGCGGCGACCTGGCTGTTCGTGGCGGCCACCACGGGAGCGGCGACCAGCAGACCGACCAGGTAGCCGATCGCGACCGCCGTGGCCGCGCCGACGGCGACCAGGATCCAGCTCAGCAGGAGGTTGCGTCTGTCCCCGGTGACCGTGGCCAGCACGATCCCGAGGATCGGGGTCATCAACGGGGCCACGATCATCGCGCCGATGACGGTGGCTGCTGAGTCGCCGACGACACCGGATGCGGCGATCACGGACGACAGGCACAGCAGCAGCCAGAACCGGCTGAACTTCGACGACGCCTGCACGCCCTCGAAGAAGACGGCGGCACGCATGTCCGCGACCGCGTTCATCCGTTCTCCCCCTGTGCGCCGCTCTCCCCCTGTCTGCCCCTCTCCCCCAGCGCACCGACCGCCGCGAGCGCATCCCGGTTGGCACGGCGGACCGCGCGGCCCACCCATTCGTCGCCCTTGTAGATGTTCTGCGCGCCCAGTTCGTCCGCGAGACCGGAGGCGACGATCTGGAGCTGCACCTCCGGTTCGCTCACCACCAGCTTGAGCGAGGACCCCACGGCCGCGAGGGACGCGGCGAGCCTGCGCAGCACCTCCACGAGTGCCAGGTCGAGCTGTTCGGCGCCGCGGAGCCGGATGATCACCACCGACCCGGCCGAGCGAGCCGTCACCGCGGGCAGCTGCTGCTCGAACAGCGGCGCGCTCGCGAAGAACAGGCTCCCGTACGGCCGAAGGATCACCACGGAGCGCCCGGGGATCTCGGCGGGCGGGTCGGATTCGCGCATCCGGCCCCTGGCGTCGATGATCACCTGCCGCACGCGGACCCGGGTGGACTGCTGTGCCACGAACAGGACGATGCCCAGCCCGACACCGACCAGGACGGCGAACTGCAACGGGATCAGCAGAGTCAGGATGAAGGTCACGGCCATGATGGCGGTCTGCAGTGCGCCGCCCTTCACGACGGCGGCGATGCGGGCGGGACGGATCGACGTCACGCCCACCACGATGAGCAGCCCCGCCAGCGCCGGCATCGCGGTGTGCGCGACGGGCACGGAGGCCAGCAGGATCACCAGCGCCATCACCGCGCCGGAGATTAGCAGCGACAGCCGCGTGCGTGCTCCCGCGGACACCAGGAGCGCCGACGCCGACATCGACCCGCCGACCGGCATCCCGCGGAACACGCCGGACACGATGTTGCCGACGCCCTGGCCGATGAAGTCCCTGGATGCGTCCGCCGGCTTGCCGTCCGCCGTCGGAATGCCCGCCGAGACGCCTGCACCCTGCACCAGACCGACGAACGCGAGTGAGATCGCCGGGATGATCAGGGTCGGCACGTCCCCGAGCGACGGGAGGACGGGACCGGGAAGCCCCGCCGGGACGGTGACGCTGTCGCCCAGCACCGCGACCTGCGCCTGCACCCACAGGTTGAGGAGCACGGCGACGACCGAGCCCAGGACGACGGCGACGACGAGCCCCAGACCGCCGACGGGCGTGGGCTGGAGCACGACGATGGTGAGGATGGTGACCGCCCCGACGATCACGGCGGGCACGCTCCACTGGCCGATGTGCACGAGCAGGTCCACCGTCCGCACGATGCGGTTCGCTCCGCGCGCGTCGTAGCCTGTCAGATTCGGCAGCTGCCCGAGGACGATGTTCAGCCCGACGGCCGTGATGAATCCCGTCATGACCGCCGTGGGCACGAAACGTACCAGGCGACCGCCGCCGAGGAGCCCGGCGACGATCATCGCGACCCCTGTCAGCACGGCCAGGGTGAACAGCGCCCTGTCCGGATCCGGCCGGGCCGCCAGCTCGGCGTCGGCGATCACCAGCGACATCGCCCCCGTCGCCTGCACCGCCATGAACGTGCTGCTCGTGAAGAGCGCGGCACCGACCATCCCGTAGAGGTAGCCGTACAGGCCGGCCAGCGGATTCACGCCGGCCAGCAGACCAGATGCCAGCCCGTCCGGGACGCTTTCCGCACCCAAGACCAGCCCCGCCATGAGGTCTTTCCCGAGCGTCTTACGGTTGAACCAGCGCCTCAGCGTGTGCCGCATGGCCCCACGCTAGTCAGCCTGGCGGCTTCCGGGCAGTCCCCACGTTCTCCGGCGCCGCCGCTCCCCTGCCCGCCGCTCCCCTATTCGCCGGCGCGGTATCCCGGATGCACGTCGCGATCGAGACCCCTCGCCGCGCTGAGCTTGAGGAGCAACGCGTACAGCTGGTCCCGGTCGGCGTTGCTCAACCCGTCGGCGAGTTCGGCCTCCTGGCTCTCCGCCGCTGTCCGCAGTTCGCCGAGCAGGCGGCGACCAGCATCCGTTACCGACAGGATCTGGCTGCGGCGGTCGGTCGCGCTGCGCTCCCGGACGATCAGGCCCGCGGATTCCAGGGAGTCGATCAGCGCGACGACGCGGCTCTGCGCCACCCCCAGCTTGTCGGCGAGCTCGCGCTGGTTCATCCCGGGGTTCCTGCCCAGGATGCGCATCACCCCCGCCTCCGGAGGTGCGATCCCGAGTGCACGCGTCTTCTCTGCGAAGTTCTCTGCGGCGAGAGTGCCGAGCTGGGTCAGCAGGAATCCGATGCGCGCCGGTCGGCTCGGGATGGGCATGGCTCCACAATAGAGCATTGACTTACTAATTCATATGGTGAATCATTCTGCCTATGACGCAAACCCCAGCGACGCGCAGACGCCGACCGGACGGGCCCAATGCTGGGGTCCTCGGCATCGTCGCCCTCGCTCTCACCATCGCCTCCGTCGCCGTGCCGCCGCTTATCGCCGCGGGTAACTTCTTTCCGTCGCCCACGGGGTCGACCGCGGCCGTGAGCGGCTACTTCTCGGGGCATCGCGACGCTGTCACGCTCACCGGCTTCCTCGTCTTCGCCGCCTCGGTCCCGATCGGTATCTACGCCGCCACCGTCTACGCGCGGCTGCTCCGACTGGGGGTGCGCGTCCCGGGTCCAACCATCGCCCTGTTCGGCGGCATCGCCGCGTCTGTGCTGCTCTCGCTGTCCGGACTGCTGACCTGGGCACTCGGGCAGCCGGTCTCCGGCCAGTCCCCCGCGCTGCTGCATACGCTCGCGTTCGTCACGTACGCCATCGGCGGGGTGGGCTTCGTCGGCGGCCTGGGGCTGCTGCTGGCCGGGATCGCCGTCCCTGCCCTCATTCTGCGGCTCACCCCGCGCTGGTTCGCCTGGGCGGGCCTCGTCGTCGCCGCGCTCAGCGAGCTCTCTTTCTTCGCTCTCGTCCTGCCCCCCCTCGCCGTCCTGCTGCCAGTCGGCCGCTTCCTCGGTCTGGCGTGGCTTCTGGCGGCCGGTTTTCTGCTGCCGCGCAACCGGCACGACGTGCCAGGGCGGGAGGAGCGATGAACGCTGTTGCGCGCCCCGGCGCACTGCTGGACGGAAGGGTCGCGTGGGTGACCGGAAGTTCGCGCGGTATCGGTGCGGCCATCGCGGCGGCGCTGGCGCAGGAGGGCGCTGCCGTCGCGGTGCACGGCAGGGACGCGGAGGCGGCAGCCGTGGTTCGCGACCGGATCGTCGCCGCCGGAGGCCGGGCGGCCGTCGTGCTCGGCGACGTGACGGAGCCCGACGACATCGAGCGCATGGTCGCCGAGGTCGAGTGGCAGCTCGGCCTGATCGACGTCCTCGTCGCGAACGCGGGCGGCAACCCGGTGCGTCCCGGACTGCTTGAGAACATGACTGTCGAGCAGTGGCGGTCGGCCGTCGACGCCAACCTCACGGCGACGTTCGCCACCATCGCCGGCGTCCTGCCCGGGATGAAGCAGCGTGGGTCCGGCGCGATCATCACCATGTCGTCTGCGGCGGCGCGCCGTCCGACGCCGCAGTCGCCTGTGGCATACGCGGCGGCGAAGGCGGGCATCGAACTGCTCACGAAGTGGCTCGCGGCCGAAGCGGGTCCGAGCGGAATCCGTGTGAACTGCGTGGCGCCGGAGACGATCCTGACGGAGCGGAACCAGGCCATGATCCCGGCCGAGATCCAGACCCAGCTGATCGCCACGCATCCGGTGCGTCGTCTCGGCACCCCGCAGGACGTCGCGGACGCGTGCGTCTTCCTCGCGAGCGACCGGTCGGCGTGGACCAGCGGGGTCGTCCTCGACGTCGCGGGCGGATCGGTGCTGCGCTAGCCGGGATGCGTCGGGACAGCGGCGGTCGGGGCCAGGCGGTCACCCGAAGCGCACCCCGGCGAGCTGCTCGGACAGGTCCCAGATCCTCGCACCGTCCTCGGCGCTCGCGAGCCGGCTGTACAGCGGCTCCTCCGCCGGCGCGCCGCTGAGGTGGTTGAACCCTTTCGGGCCGTAGAAGCGACCGCCCAGCGCTTCGGGACTGGTCGCCCCGTACACCGCGGGGAGCGCGGCCGTCTCCGGAGTGCCGAACAGGACGCCGAGCCGCGACAGGCCCCGGATGCTGCGCACCGCCATCGTGTCGTGCTGCCGGCCGATGCCGGGCTGCGCCGCCAGCAGGTTCGTCGCCGCGATGCCCGGATGCGAGAGGTTGCTGCGGATCCCCCAGTCGCCGGCGACGCTGCGGCGATGCAACTCCATCGCGAACAGCCCGAGCGCGATCTTGGACGACGAGTACGACGTGAACGCGCCGTACGAGCGTTCCCACTGGAGGTCGTCCCAGTTGACCGCGTGCTGGTTGGCCGACACCGAGACCTGGGTGGTGACGTGGGCGCGGCCGTCGCGCAGCAGCGGCAGCAGCCGGGCGCTCAGCGCGAAATGTGCGAGGTGGTTCGTCGCGAACTGCACCTCGAAACCGTCGACGGTCTCCTGCCTGGTCGGCGGCGACATGACCCCGGCATTGTTGATGAGGATGTCGATGGGTCGTCCCTCCGCCACCAGGTCGTTCGCCAGAGTCGCGACCGAGTCCAACGACGAGAGGTCGAGCATCCGCACCTGCACGGACGCGCCCGGCGTGGCTTCGCGGATGCGCTGCGCGGCCGCCTCGCCCTTCTCCCGGTTGCGGACCGGCATGAGCACGTCCGCGTGCGCGCGAGCCAGCCGCGCGGCGATGTTGTAGCCGATGCCGTCGCTCGCTCCCGTCACAAGCGCGAGCCGGCCGCGCAGCTCCGGGACGGCGATGTCGATGGGTGTGCGGGGCATGGGCGCTCTCCTCGTGATGGGCAGGAGTCCATCCTGCGCGTTTGCGCGGGCAGAGTACATGCCCACTCCGTCACCGCC